>NZ_JACVTV010000109.1:0-15026 GCF_016624625.1 Stenotrophomonas sp. S41
GCCTACATGGACGTATTTACGGCGTCCCCCTCAACCGGACCCACCCCGCCAATCCACGGAATGCACGCCTTTGACGTTGACGTTGCATTGAGCAGGTGCAGGGCTGCAAGCCCTGCAAGAAAAACCATCACCGCACTGGAAAATCGTAGGCCGTGCCGGCATCCGGCTCCGGCTGCAGTGTGTAGTGCCACCACTCCTGCGGGTAGTTGGCAAACCCGCGCCGTGCCATCGCCTGCAGCAACCGCTGCCGGTTCCCACGCTGCGCCGCCGTCAGCCCCGCCGCATCGGTATGCGCACGCACGCCGAAGAAATCGAAATCCGTGCCCATGTCCATCACCACGCACGTCCCCGTCCGGCAATCCAGCAGCCCCAGGTCCACCGTCGCACCCCGGCTGTGGCCCGAGCGCTCGGCGATGTAGCCGTCGGCCAGCAGCCGCGACTTGTCCAGGTCCGGGTACTGCAGGGCCTTGCGCGACTGCTCGTGCGGATCCTGCACCCAGGCCATGAACGCCTGCACCGAACGCACTGGGCGGTAGCAGTCGTAGATGCGCAGCGCATGACCCTCGGCACGCAGGTCGCCTTCCACTGCGGCCAAGGCCTTCGCCACCGGGGCCAGCAGATAGCACGACGAAGACGCGTAGCCCGGCACGCGGGCACCGGTGAAGTTGTTGGCGCCGGCGTAGCGGATGTCCAGCTCGATGCGCGGGGCCAGCGTGCGGATCTCCAGCAGACCGGCGCTGGCCGCATCGGTGGCCGGTGAGATGCGCGGTGGTTCAGCGGCGTGGGTGCTGCCCGCCAGGGCAATCGCCAGTACGCGTGAAATGCAGGTCCTGGAAGTCATAACTGAAGTCGATGTCCGGATCGAGGGCGCGCAGCTGCAGCGTGGGTGGTGCACCGTCGTCGGCCTGCAGCCATGCCTGCGCGGATGCCTCCAGCGTATCCCAGTGCAGCAGCCAGCGACCCTGCAGCTGCATCACCTGCGCCTGCAGCTTGGGCGATTTGTCCACGCTGAATCGCAGGCCGTCCTTGCCCGGGCACAGCGAGGCCGGGCCCAGCCACGGATCGCGGTAGCGGCCCTGCCACTGCGGCAGCGCATCGCGAGCCACCGGCCGCGCGCCGGCGGTGGACGGACGCCCGCCTCCGCTGGCGGCACGCTCGGCCTGGTCGGCACGGAGCTCTGCCAGATACTCCATCGCCGGCGGCGCTGCGCCCACGGCGGTGAAGCGCTTCAGCGCCGACTGCATCAGCACCGTGCGCGCGTCCTCGCCCTCGCCGTTCATCAGCATCACCACGCCCACCTTGCGGTCCGGCAGCAGGGCCAGCGAGGAATACATGCCGGACAAGGTGCCGGTATGCGCCACCTTCCACTGCCCGTCCATGTCCGAAACGCGCCAGCCGTAGCCGTAGCCCATGAAATGCGCGTTGTCCCAGCGGCGCTGGCGTTCGCCCAGCGGCATCGGCATGTGCAGGGTCCACAGCGTGCGCCGCTGCTCGCTGCCCAGCCAGCCGGGTACCAGCGCCGGGTCCAGCAGCACCTGCATCCAGCGCGTCATGTCGCGCAGCGAACAGCGGATGCCACCCGCGGCCATCGAGGTCAGGTCGGGGCTGGTCGCGCCATCGGCGTTGACCACCACGTTGCGGCCCTCGCGCCAAGCGTGTGGCTGGGCGACGTTGCCCACGCGCTTCACCGACCACGCGCCCACCTGGCAGCGGTCCATGCCCAGCGGTGCGAACACCTGCTCGCGCATCAGCTGGTCGTAAGGCTTGCCACCGGCAGCGGCGGCCACTTCACCGGCCACCACGTACATCAGGTTGTCGTAGGCGTAACCACTGCGGAAGCTGGTGACCGGCTTGAGGTGGGCCAGTCCTGCGATGATGTCGGCGCGCGTATAGGCGTTGGGCTCCGGCCACAGCATCAGGTCGCCGGCCCCCAGGCCAAGGCCACTGTTATGGATGAGCAGATCACGCACCTGCATGTGCTCGCCCACCCACGGGTCATGCATGGTGAAACCGGGCAGGTGCTTCCGCACCGGGTCATCCCAGCGCAGCCTGCCCTGCTCCACCAGGCGCGCCAGCAGCGCGGCGGTCATCGCCTTGCTGTTGGACGCGATCTTGAACAGCGTGTCCTCGTCGATGCGGCCGCCATCCCCGCGCGCACCTTCGGCGTGCTGGTAGACCACCCGTCCCTGCTCGACCACGGCCATGGCCAGCCCGGGCAGATGCGCGTGCTCGACCACGGCGGCGACATCGGCATCGATGGCGGCGGTGTCCGTCGATTCCGCCGCCACCGCAGGCAAGGCGGCCAGCGCCAGCAAACCCGACGCCACCCGCGCGGCATGCTTCAGAAGTTCCACGTCACCACCAGCTGCGTGTAGCGCGGTGACTGCCAGCGCGTGCCGGTGGCGAAGGTCGCTTCGCGGTACTGGCCCGGCTGTGCTTCGTAGCGCTGGTGCACGTTGATGGTCTTCTGGTTGTTGGTCAGGTTGTACACCGACAACCGTGCGCTCAGGTCGATGCCCTCCACCGGCAGGCGCCAGGTCACGTTGGCGCCCATCGTCCAGGTCCATGGCAGGCGACCGAACGCACCGCGCGGGCTGTACTCGAACTGGCGCTGGTCATACGGCCCGGAACAGTTGGCCACGCACAGCCAGCCGGTGCCGCCACCACTGCCTTCGCTGGAGGTGCTGCCACCGGCGATGGTGTCGTTCGGCCACATCACGCCATAGGCGGTGATCGGGCCGCCGGACTGCACCTGCAGGGTGGTGCCGAACGACCACTGCTGGTTCAGCGCATAGGCCGCGCGCAGCTTGATCTGGTGGCGGAAGTCGTTGAACAGTACGCCATAGCGTTCGTTGGTGGCCGGATGATCCCAGTACTGCACCATGCCGGTGTCGCCGTAGTTGGTATCGGAGTTCACCGGGCCTTCGAAGTTGCCATCGCTGCGCGACCACAGGTAGGACGCGTTGAACAGCCACTTCTCGTCCCAGGCGCGGTCGATCTGGAATTCCAGGCCCTTGTAGGTGCGCTTGGGCTTGGAATAGCCGATGACCTCGCCGCTGCCGCCCTTGCGGTAGCCGCTGTTGGCGGTGTCGATGGTGATCCAGCCTTCGGTGGCGCAGCCGATGCTCTGGTCGCCCCACAGGGTCAGGCTCTCGCCGGGGTTGCCGATCGGCCACAGCGTGCTCGGCGTCGGGCCGCACGGGGTGTAGTTGATGCGGATGTCATCCAGCGCGCGGGTCATGCGCCGGTACGTTGCGTTGACGCCCCACGACCAGGCGGCGTTGATCATGTTCTGGAAGCCGAGGATGTACTCGTCCTGGTAGACCGCCTTCAGGTCGCGGTCCACGCTCTGTCGCAGGTCGGCGCCGCCGGTGTTCATGCGGGTGTCGGTCGGCCCGATCTGCGCGCCGATGATCGGCGCCATGTACGCCGAGCCGGTCGGCGAGGTCTTCTGCTCCCAGCCTTCCAGCACGTAGTAGCTGTATTCGTCGGTGAGGCCACCGGCGAAGTTGACGTTGATGTTGTTGGTGACCGGCAAGTAGTAGCGGCCGGCATTGCCGAACAGCTTGGTGCTGCCATCGCCGCGCATGTCCCACGAGAAACCGACGCGCGGGGCGAACAGGTCGTCCATCTTGATGAACGCCTTGCCCTCGGCCGTGCGGTTTTCGAAGCGGTCCCAGCGGATGCCGAGGTTGAGCATCAGGTTCGGGGTGATGTTCCAGATGTCTTCCAGGTAGAAGGCATTGGCTTCGGTCTCGAACTTGCCACCGGACTGGCGGTTGCGTGCGCGCAGCATCTCGGTGACGCCGGCAGGCACGTAGGCGTTGGCGCCGTCCCACACTTCATCGCCGGGCCGCGCCAGATAGGCGGTGTAGCTCAGCGCCGTTGGCCCCGGGTAACGGGTCGACTGGTCGGTGGTCATCAGCTCGCGGTCGAGGCCGAAGCGCAGCAGGTGGTCGCCCAGCTGCCATTCGAAATCCAGGCGGGCGACATCGCGGGTGTCATCGCGCTCGGCCACGGCGGTGCCGGTGGGATGGCAGCCGGCACGCAGGCCCTGCAGCTTGCCCAGGCGCGGGCCGTAGGTGCTGTCGGTGAATACCGGGCTGCAGGCCTGGTCCAGCGAGGAATTGGTGAAGGCGCGCTGGTTGTTCTGGCCGACCATGGCGCGGGCGGTGAAGTTCTGCCCGAAGTGGCCGGTGTAGGTGGCCGACCAGTTGCGGCCGCCGGTCTCGGTGATCGAATCGCCGCCCCAGTCGCCGATGCGGTCGTCATCCCAGTCGTAGCCATACGACGCGTTGGTGACATCGCCCTCGTCGGAGAACGCCAGCAGCGCCAGGCTGTGGTTGTCGTTGATGTTCCAGTCCAGCTTGGTGCCCCAGAAGCCGTTGCCGGAGTTGTTCTTGAACCAGGTGCTGCCATCGGACGAGGTGTTGTGGCCGCGGTCGTCGCGATCCTCGTACATGGCGAACAGGAACAGCTTGTCCTTGATGATCGGGCCCGAACCCCAGACGTTGGTCTTGAAGAACGAGTTGTTGTCACGGCTGCCGTAGGAGTGCGCGGTGCCGTCACGGTGGAAGTGGTCGCGCCCGCTGGCACGCCACGCGCTGGGCTCGGCGGTCACTTCGACACCACCCTCGAATTCGTTGCTGCCCGAGCGCGTCACCGCGTTGATGACACCGCCGGTGGAGCGGCCGAACTCGACCGAGTAGCCACCGGTCTTGACCTGGAATTCGTTGAAGAAGGCGAACGGTGCGGTGCTGAAGCCACGCCGGGTGTACATGTCGGTGACGTTGAGGCCGTTGATGAACACCGCGTTCTCGGCCACCGACGAACCGGCGAAGGACAGGCCGCCGAACGACGAGTTGCCACCGACCACGCCCGGCGCCATCAGCGCCACGGCGGACAGGTCCTGCGCCACCGGCAACCGCGAGATTTCCTGGCGGTTGATGTTGAACGAGGTTTCGGTGGAATAGACATCCACGCGGTTGACCACGCGCGTGCCGGTCACCTGCAGGGCATCGAGGTTGGTCACCCCGCCGGCACTGGCCAGGTTCACCGTGGTGGTGCCACCCACGGCCACGCTGACAGCCACCTGGTCGCCCAGTTTTTGCCCCTCGCGGCTGAGCTGCAGCTGGTAGTCGCCTACCGGCAGCTGGCCGAGGCGGTAGCTGCCATCGGCGCCGACGGTGACGGTGCGGGTCAGGCCGGTGCTGCTGCTCACCACGGTGACCTGGTCACCGGCGGTTGCGCGGCCGGCGACGGCGCCGCTCACGGTCTGGGCCATCACGGTGCCGGGCAGCATGATGCCCAGACACGCCCCAAGGGCGACGCACAACGCCGCCCGCTTGATGCTGTAAGCCTTCATCCCCTGCTCTCTCCTGCAAGAATTGAATGGTGTGGTGGTGGAGGTAGTGCGCTAGCGTTGCCCGGCCGGCAGTACCCGCCACTGGAAGTCGTCGTCCCATTGGTCGAAGTAGAGGTTGCCGCCCGCCCACTCGGCCTCGCCGCGCTGCGAGTCGACCGTTTCCGAGCGGTAATGCTGTTTGGCGGGCACGAACGGCTGGCCGAAATCATCGTTGAAGGCGATGCGGTAGCCATCGAGGCTACCGATATAGAAGTCGCGCAGCGCAGGCGCATCGCTGGCCAGCGCACCGGTGGTCACGTCCATCGGCAGCCAGCCATAGGGCGCCAGATAGACCGCACCCCAATCGTGCAGGTTGCTGTAGCCGCTGCCGCCATCGGAGAACACCCTGCCCGACTGCCAGCGCGCGGGAATGCCGTTCATGCGCAGCAGGGCGATCAGCAGCAGGGTCTGCTGCCCGCAGTCGGCATGCCCGGCATGCAGGGCGTAATCGCTGATGTTGCTGAGCGTGGAATACTCGCGGGCGCCCGCCCACGGAATGCGATCGACCGCGGCGTACAGCCGGCGCACCACTTCATACGGGCGCGTTTCGCCCTGCAGCACCTGGTCGGAAAACAGCTTCAGTGCCGGAGTGAAACGCACGTGCGGCAGCTGCTCGGCGAGGTAGGGCTGCAACGCCGGATCGGCCGGCGTGGCTTGCACGCGTGCCGGATCGATCGCCGTATGCCGCGCGAAGATCGTGGCCGCGTAGCGGATCTCGAACCGGGTCGGCTGCCCGGCCACGGCCTTTGCTTCCAGATAGGCGGTGCGCTGCAGGGTGCTGGCCGGAGCGACGCGTGCCTTGCCCGGCGTGCTGCCCAGCCACTGCACCTGCTCCTGCTGCCCGGGAATCTCGCGCGGGTACGGAATCCACACGCGGATGGTTTCCCCGGCCGGCACGGCGTCGGCCTTCACTGTCAGCGACTGGGTGAACGCAATGCGCTGCGGCAGCACCGACGTCTCGCCGCTCTGATCAGCGGCAGCGAGCACGCGTGCGTGATGCGCATTGAGCACTTCATTCGGGCCCGGCGCCGGCATCGGTGCATCGGCACGGCGGCGCGCGCGCGCGTCATCACTGAGCCGGAACAGGTTGGAGGGCGCACGCTTGAAGTACCAGCGCACGCCGTCGATATCGAGGTGTTCGATCAGGCCCAGCTGATCCCAGCGCGCGAATTCGGCATCGGTCAGGTCGGGAATCCAGCGGCGCACGGCGGCTTTCGCTGCCGCCTCGTCCAGGCTGAAATCCAGACGGATGCGGCGCATGCGTTCGCGCTGGTAGGCCGCCGTGGCGGGTAGATCGCCGCGCGCCAGCAGGTCTTCGGCGTTCGCGAAGCGGCCACTGTCGACCAGATCGATCAATCGCGTCTCGCCTGCGCCCTGCTCGCGCACGTCCTGCGCCGCCGACGACGACGCCCACAGCAGCAGCACGGCACACAGGCCGGCAGCGGCAGGCAGACGCAGTTTGCGAACGACGGGATCCACGGCGACACTTCCCCAGCGCGGGTGGTAACGGCTGTGTAACACGGGCCGGGTAGCGGGTCAATAATTTATTCTTGCTTTCGCGGCCGAAAGGAATAAGTATTCCCAGAGGCATTGAGGAGGGTGTGCAGCGCATGATCCTGGCTTCCCGCGAACCGCGCCGGCACTGGCCGCGCCGGTTGACCCTGGCCCTGTGCCTGCTGGCGGCGCCGGCCTTCGCACAGGCCGCACCGCCGCCCGATCCCGGCGCGCCGCTGCCCTATGTCATTGGCCTGCACGAGGCCTACCTGACCCCGCAGTACTGGGCCGCGCGGCTGGACAACGCCGATGCGCCGATCCTCGACCGCGCGCAGATCGGCGCGCAGAACGCGCGCATGCGCAGCCAGGATGCACACATCCAGGACATCGCCGCCCTGCCCACGCAGCTGACCGCCGCGCAGGTGCGCAGCAGCATCACCGCGCTGTCGAGCTGGCCGACACGGGCCCTCTATGACGACCAGGGCCAGCCGATCGCAGCCGCCATGCGCGCGTCGATCGAGGCCAACCTCGGCCTGCAGGCAATCGCTGCACAGGCGGCGCCGCAGTACGGCCTGGTGGTGAAGCGCGCGGCACTGCGCACCTTCCCGACCCGCCAGCGCGTCTTCAGCAGCACCGGCGATACCGATATCGACCGCTTCCAGGAATCGGCGCTGTTCCCCGGTGACAAGGTCGCGGTGGTCCATCGCAGCGCCGACGGCCGCTGGCTGTTCGTGCACAGCGAACGCTACAGCGCGTGGATCGAAGCCGAGTCTGTGGCCACCGGCGAGAAAGCCAGCGTGCTCGGCTACGGCGCGCAGGGGCCGTACCGCATTGTCACCGGCGCGGTGGCGCACACCGCGTTCACCCCGGAAGAGCCGCGGGTGTCACGCCTGCAGCTGGACATGGGCGTGCGCCTGCCGGTACTGGCCGACTGGCCCGCGGCCACGCCGGTGAACGGCCAGCAGGCGCATGCCGCGTGGGTGGTGCAGCTGCCGGTGCGCGAGGCCGATGGCCAGTTGAAGCTGGTGCCGGCGCTGCTGCCGCGCTCGCAGGACACCGCCGGCGAATACCTGGTGCTGACCCCGCGCCTGCTGCTGCAGCAGGCCTTCAAGTTCCTCGGCGAACGCTACGGCTGGGGCCACGACTACGACACCCGCGACTGCAGCGGTTTCGTTTCCGAGATCTACCGCAGCTTCGGCGTGCTGCTGCCGCGCAATACCAGCGCGCAGGCAGTCAGCCCGGCGCTGGACCGCCTGCCGTTCACCGAAAAGACCGGCAAGGCCGCGCGCGACCGCGCCGTGACCCAGCTGCAGGTGGGCGACCTGGTCTACATCCCCGGCCACGTGATGATGGCCATCGGCCACGTCGACGGCCGCACCTGGGTCATCCACGATACGGCGGGCGGCAGCTGGTTTGGTGCCGACGGCACGCGCGTGCAGGCCCACCTCAATGGTGTCTCGGTCACCCCGCTGGAGCCGATGATGGCCAGCGATACCGTCCGCTACATCGACCGCATCACCAACATCCAGCGCCTGCGGGCCAAGACTGCCGAATGAAGATCACCGCCATCGAACTGGGCATGCTGCGCGTGCCGCTGAAGACCCCCTTCAAGACCGCCCTGCGCACGGTGGAAACCGTGGAAGACGTGGTGGTGCTGATCCGCACCGACACCGGCAACACCGGCTACGGCGAAGCGCCGGCCACCGCGGTCATCACCGGCGATACCCACGGCTCGATCATCGAAGCGATCCGCCACTTCATCGCCCCGCGCCTGATCGGCCAGGACGTGGTCAACCTCAACCACCTGTGCACGCTGGTGCAGACCGCCATGGAGCGCAACACCAGCGCCAAGGCGGCGGTGGAAATCGCCCTGTACGACCTGTGGGCGCAGCTGCACGGCGCGCCGCTGTACCAGATGCTGGGCGGCGGCGATCCGGTCATCACCACCGACATCACCATCAGCGTGGACTACATCGACAAGATGGTGGCCGATTCGCTGTCTGCCATCGAGCGCGGTTTCGAGTCGCTGAAGATCAAGGTGGGCAAGGACATCGGCCTGGACATCGAGCGGGTCAAGGCGATCCATGCCGCCGTGCAGGGCCGCGCCCTGCTGCGCCTGGATGCCAACCAGGGCTGGACCGCCAAGCAGGCCGTGCATGCCATGCGCACGCTGGAAGACGCCGGCGTGGTGCTGGAGCTGCTCGAACAGCCGGTGAAAGCCGCCGACATCACCGGCCTGAAGTACGTCACCGACCGCGTCAACACACCGGTGATGGCCGACGAAAGCGTGTTCAGCCCGAGCCAGGTGATGGACCTGATCCAACAGCGCGCGGCCGACATCATCAACATCAAGCTGATGAAGACCGGCGGCCTGTCCAACGCGATCCGCATCGCCGACATCGCCGGCATCTACGGCGTGCCATGCATGATCGGCTGCATGATCGAATCGAGCATCAGCGTGGCCGCCGCCGTACACCTGGCCGTGGCCAAGAGCGATGTGATCACCAAGGTCGACCTGGACGGCCCCTCGCTGGGCCAGTTCGACCCGGTCAGCGGCGGCGTGCATTTCAATGAATCGGAGATCAGCATCAGCGACGTACCGGGGCTGGGCATCACCGAAGTACGCGGCCTGGAGATGCTGGGTTGATTTGCGCAGTCGAGCATGGCTCGACTCTACAAGGGCCGCACCCCAGTAGATCCACGCCATGCGTGGATGCTGTTGCCCACGCCACAGAACGCCACCCGACCCCCGGACACCCCGCATGCCGCCCCTGCTGAAAATCCGAACCGAGCGCGGGCAGATGTCGGCCATCGAACGCCGCATCGCCGATTTCATCCTCGACAACGCCCACCTGCTGCGCGACTACTCCTCGCAGCAGCTGGCCAGCGCGCTGGGCATCAGCCAGTCCAGCGTGGTCAAGTTCAGCCAGAAGCTGGGCTTCAAGGGCTACCCGGACCTGAAGTATTCCATCGGCCAGGACGTGGCCCGCGCCGGTGCCGACCCGCAGCAGGCCCCCAGCGAACCGGACAACGGCGATCACTACCTGCGCCTGGGCGATGCCCTGCGCCGCAGCAAGGCCCAGGCCGAGGAGGAAACCCGCCAAGCCAACCCGCGCGAGGAGATCGAACGCATCGTGCAGCTGCTGGACGGCGCGCCGAAGCTGTTCGTGTACGGGCTGGGCGATGACGGCCTGTTCGCGCGCGAGTTCGCCATGCGGCTGTCGCTGCTCGGCCTGCTGGTGGTACCGCACACCGATCCGGTCCTGCTGCTGGCCAACCTGTCGGCCGCGCGCCCCCGCGATGCCCTGCTGGTGTTCTCCGAATACGGCAACCTGCCGCAGCTCTCGCAGCTGTCGCGGCAGTTCCAGAACATGGGCGGCAAGGTCGTGTCGATCACCCGCCACACCGCCAACCCGGTGCGCGCGCACGCCGATGCGTCGCTGGTGGTGTGTGCCTACGACCGCACGCCGCAGGTGGCGCAGCTGCTGTACCGTAGCGCCATGCATGCCCTGCTCGATTTCCTGTTCGTGCTGCTCTGCCACGCCAATCCAGATCGCCAGCGGCAACTGGCGGTGAACCTGGAACGGATCGACCACCTGCTGGATTCCTGACCGGAGCGCCTGCTGATGAAGCCGCTGTCCCGCCTTGTCACCGCCGCGCTGCTGCTGGCCGCGTCGCTGTCCCTCCACGCCGCGCCGCTGGATGGCGCGCGGCAATTGATCGTGGTCACCAGCGAGGGCTGGGACAGCACCCAGGGCCAGCTGCAGGCCTTCGTGCGCGACGGCAAGGGCTGGCGCGCGCAGGGCACGGCGTTCCCGGTGTCGCTGGGCCGCAGCGGCAGCGCCTGGGGCCTGGGCCTGCACCCGGCACAGGGCGACGGCCCGCAGAAGCAGGAAGGCGATGGCCGCAGCCCGGCCGGCGTGTTCGCGCTGGGCAGTGCGTTCGGTTACGCCGGCACGCGCCCCGGTACCGCGATGGCGTACCAGCCGATGCTCGACAGCAGCTACTGCATGGATGTGCCGGCCTCGCCGTACTACAACCGCATCGTCGATGCGGCCAAGGTCGGCCGCGCCGCCGTAGAGGGCTCCACCGAACCGATGCGGCTGGACCTGCACGACAAGGGCGACGTGCGTTACCAGGAAGGCTTCGTGATCGCGCACAACCCACAGAACCAGCCCGGCAAGGGCAGCTGCATCTTCGCCCACCTGTGGCGCCAGCCCGGTGAGGCCACCGCCGGCTGCACGGCCATGCCGCAGGCACGCATGCAAGCGCTGCTGGATTGGCTGCGGCCGCAGGACACGCCGCGCTTCGTGCTGCTGCCGCGCGCCGAGTACGCGCGCCTGCAGGCGCAGTGGAAGCTGCCCGCATTGACCGGAGCACACCCTTGAGCGCCCAGGACGAACCGCAGCTGCAGCGCGCGGTCAGCCGCTGGCAGATCGTCGGCCTGTCGATCAACGATGTGATCGGCAGCGGCATCTACCTGCTGCCCGCCGCCACCGTCGCCCTGCTCGGCCCCTTCAGCCTGTGGGGCGTGGTCGCCGCCGGCATCGTCGTCGCCCTGCTGGTGCTGTGCTACGCGCAGGCCGCCAGCTACTTCGATGAACCCGGCGGCAGCTACCTGTATGCGCGCGAGGCGTTCGGCCGCTTCGCCGGCTTCGAGATCGGCTGGATGATCTGGCTGACCCGCATCAGTTCGGCCGCCGCGCTCAGCAATGCGCTGGCCGATGCGGTCGCGCGCTTCTGGCCGTGGGCCGGCGCCGGCATGGGCCGCATCGCGGTGATCGTGGTGTCGCTGGGCTTCCTCACCGGGGTCAACATCATCGGCGTGCGCTCGGCGGCGCGTACCGGCATCGTGCTGGTCATCGGCAAGATGCTGCCGCTGCTGCTGTTCGTGGCCATCGGCGCGTTCTACATCGACCCGCAGCTGGCGTTCTCCGGCCAGCGCCCGGACCCACATGACCTGCAGCGCATGGGCGAGGCCGCGCTTCTGCTGCTGTACGCCTATGCCGGTTTCGAGAACATCCCGGCCGCCGCAGGCGAGTACCGCAACCCGCGCCGCGACATCCCGTTCGCGCTGATCACCATGATCGTCACCGTCACCGTCATCTACGGTGCGGTGCAGCTGGTGGCGCAGGGCACGCTGGCCGGCCTGGCCAGTTCAGCCACGCCGCTGGCCGATGCCGCGGCCGGTTTCGGTGGCGAAGCCCTGGCGCTGATCCTCACCGTCGGCGCGACCATCTCCATCCTCGGCACCAACAGCAACACGATGATGATGGGACCGCGCTTCCTGTTCGCCCTGGCCCGCGATGGCTACGGCCCGAAGGTGCTGGCGCAGGTGCATCCGCGCTTCCGCACGCCGGCCGCGGCGATCTTCTGCCAGGGGCTGATCGCGTTGGGCCTGGCCCTGTCCGGTTCCTTCGTGCAGCTGGCCCTGCTGTCGATGACCACGCGCCTGTTCGCCTACATCGGCACGGCGGCGGCGGTGCTGGTGCTGGCCAAGCGCTATGCCGACCGTCCCGGCGCGCTGAAGCTGCCCGGTGGCCCGCTCATTCCGGTGTTGGCGCTGCTGCTGTGCGTGGCGCTGTTCGCCAGTGCCAGCTGGCAGAACATCGCCGCCGCGCTGGTCGCCTTCGCCATCGGTGCGGTGATCTACAAGCTGCCGCGCAAGGCCGACGCGACCTGATCTTCACGCAACCGGCCCGGGCGGTTAACCGCTGCACGGGCACGATCAGGCTTCGTCCACCACGGAGCCTGATCGATGAGCCCCGATTACCAGATTCCCGGCCGCGTGCCGGATGACAGCACCCCGCGCGAGACCATTTCCGACTACTGGCGCGACCGCTACAGCGCCGAGCCGTACTACGACGCGAGCCTGCTGTTCGATGACTATGAACCGGCCTACCAGGTCGGGCATGCCGCGCGCTTCCACGAGACCCGAGCCGACCAGGTGATCCGCGCCTACGAAGACGTGGAGCGCGAGCTGGAATCGCGCTGGGCCAGTGATCGTGGCCGCAGCCGCCTGGAATGGGCGCAGGCCCGTGCAGCCGTGCGCCGTGGCTGGGATGAAGCGCACACAGTGGACCCGCGCCTGGGGCGCCAGGGCTGACAGGCCCTGCCTTTGTAGAGCCGAGCCCATGCTCGGCTGCTTTGGCCGTTGTAGCGTCGAGCTTGCTCGACGGATCGCGGGATCATCCACGCATGGCGTGGATCTACTGGCACGTGGCTGTAGAGCCGAGCATGGGCTCGGCTCTACAAACCAGCGGTCACTCGCGTTCCGGCAACGGCGGCATGGCCACCTTGCGGGCCGGTTCACCGGCATTGGCCGCGATCAGGTCGCGGGTGTTCTTCTGCACCGCCACCGCGCCAAACAGCGACAGCGCGAACGCCATGCCGTAGAAGCCCTTCTCGCTCAGCGCCAGCGTCGCGTTCCACAGGCCGACCAGCAGCAACAGCAGCGAGGCCAGCAGCGCGAACCAGCACAGCGCGTAATACAGGCCGCTCACCGGGATCTCTTCCACCCGGTCGCGCACGCTTTTCTGCAGCGACACCGCCGCAAACAGGCCGAACAGCAGCAGGGTCAGGTAGTAGCCCTTCTCGTTGAGGGCCATCTCGGCGTTGAACAGGCCGATCAGGTAGGCCACGGCGCCCAGCAGCAGGGCCACCCAGGAGGCGGCGATGAAGGCGGGCGACGGCTTGGAGACGACGGTCGGTTGCATTGCAGTTCCTTGGCAGACAACGGGCACGCTTTGCCCGGACGCCCACACCGTAGACCATCGGCCGCGCGCCGCACAGGGGGCAGCAGGACCTTTGGACCACGCGTCCGTTCACCGGCGTGGTGTACAACGGAGCTTGGCCATCCGCATCCCCACCTGGAGATACCCATGACCCGTTCTTCGAAACGTGCGCCCCTGCTGCTCGCCATGGGCCTGTTGCCCATCCTCGCCACCACCGCCTGCAGCGCGGCCAGCCCCGATACGACAGCCGCCGCCCAGACCGCCCCGGCAGCAACCAGCGCCGACCAGCGCCCGTTCACCGCCACCGAGGTCAGCCGTTTCGACCAGCCGTGGGCGATGACCTTCCTGCCCGATGGCAGCCTGCTGGTCACCGAAAAGCGCGGCAAGCTGCAGCACCTGGACCTGGCCAGCGGCCAGAAGCACGAGATCACCGGCGTGCCGAAGGTGGCCTACGGCGGCCAGGGCGGCTTCGGCGACGTCATCCTGCATCCTGATTTCGCCCGCAACAACGTGGTCTACGTCAGCTACGCCGAAGAAGGCACGCTCGACACCCGCGGTGCGGCCGTGGCGCGCGCCACCCTGGCACTGAATGCCGATGGCAGCGGTGCGCTGAAGGACCTGAAGGTGATCTGGCGGCAGACCCCCAAGGTCAGCGGCCAGGGCCACTATGGCCACCGCCTTGCCTTCGGCCCGGACGGCAAGCTGTGGATCAGCTCGAGCGAGCGGCAGAAGTTCGATCCGGCCCAGGACATGAGCGGCAACCTCGGCAAGATCATCCGCCTCAACGACGATGGCAGCGTGCCGGCGGACAATCCCTTCGCCTCGCAGGGCGGCGTCGCTGCCCAGGTCTGGTCGCTGGGCCATCGCAACGTGCTGGGCATCGCCTTCGACGCCAACGGCAAGCTGTGGGCGCAGGAAATGGGCCCGGCCGGCGGCGACGAACTGAACCTGATCCAGCGCGGTGCCAACTATGGCTACCCGATCGTCTCCAACGGCGACCACTACGACGGCCGCCCGATTCCCGACCACGACACCCGTCCGGAATTCGCCGCACCGAAGGTGACCTGGAACCCGGTGATCTCGCCGGCCGGCCTGATGTTCTACAGCGGCAGCCTGTTCCCGCAGTGGAAGGGCAGCGCCTTCATCGGCGGCCTGTCCTCCACCTCGCTGGTGCGGGTGGCGTTCGATGGCGAGAACGCACGCGAAGCCGAGCGCTTCAACATGGGTGAGCGCATCCGCGAAGTGGAACAGGGCCCCGATGGCGCGCTGTGGCTGCTGGAAGACGGCAGCAAGGCGCGTCTGCTGAAGCTGACCCCGAAAGCCTGACCCCGGTAGTGGCGGCCCCCGGCCCGCCACCCCCCCCCCCCCCCCCCCCCCCACACCCCGCGCCCGCG
>NZ_JACVTV010000010.1:0-70238 GCF_016624625.1 Stenotrophomonas sp. S41
ACCCCCCGCCCCCCCCCCCCGCCCGGCGGGCCCCCCCCCCCCGCTACCGGTGGATCCGTGCTGCCGGGCCATGCCCGGCGAACGCAGTAGAGCCACGCCATGCGTGGATGGGCCATCCCGAAGGCAAAAAAAAGCCCCGCAGTGCGGGGCTTTTCTCTTATCGCTTCATGGAACCGAAGAACTCGTCGTTGGACTTGGTGTTCTTCATCTTGTCCAGCAGGAATTCCATCGCGGCCATTTCATCCATCGGATGCAGCAGCTTGCGCAGGATCCAGATCTTCTGCAGCAGTTCCGGTTCGATCAGCAGGTCTTCGCGGCGGGTGCCGGAACGGTTGATGTCGATGGCCGGGAACACGCGCTTTTCAGCGATGCGACGGCTCAGGTGCACTTCGCTGTTGCCGGTGCCCTTGAACTCTTCGTAGATCACCTCGTCCATCTTCGAGCCGGTGTCGACCAGCGCGGTGGCGATGATGGTCAGGCTGCCGCCTTCTTCCACGTTGCGCGCGGCACCGAAGAAGCGCTTCGGGCGGTGCAGGGCGTTGGCGTCCACACCACCGGTCAGCACCTTGCCCGAGCTCGGCACCACGTTGTTGTAGGCGCGGGCCAGGCGGGTGATGGAGTCCAGCAGGATCACCACGTCCTTCTTGTGCTCGACCAGGCGCTTGGCGCGCTCGATGACCATTTCGGCCACCTGCACGTGGCGCGCGGCCGGCTCGTCGAAGGTCGAGCTGATGACCTCGCCGCGCACGGTGCGCTGCATTTCGGTCACTTCTTCCGGGCGCTCGTCGATCAGCAGCACGATCAGGTGCACGTCCGGATGGTTGGTGGTGATGGCCGTGGCCACCTGCTGCATCATCATCGTCTTGCCGGCCTTCGGCTGGGAAACGATGAGCGAGCGCTGGCCCTTGCCCTGCGGCGCCATCAGGTCGAGGATGCGGCCGGTGATGTCTTCCGACGAACCGTTGCCGCGCTCCAGGGTGAAGCGGCGACGCGGGAACAGCGGGGTCAGGTTCTCGAACAGCACCTTGTTCTTCGACGCTTCGATCGGCTCACCGTTGATGGTGTCGACGATGTTCAGTGCGAAGTAGCGCTCGCCGTCCTTCGGGAAGCGGATGCGGCCGGAGATGTGGTCGCCGGTGCGCAGGTTGAAGCGGCGGATCTGGCTGGGCGAGATGTAGGTGTCGTCCGGGCCGGCCAGGTAGCTGGCCTCGGCCGCGCGCAGGAAGCCGAAGCCGTCGGGCAGGATTTCCAGCACGCCGTCGGCGGCGACGCCGTCACCGTGGCGGGTCAGCACCTTCAGCAGGGCGAAGATGACGTCCTGCTTGCGGGCGCGGGCGACGCCTTCGGAGATCTGCAGCTGCTCGGCGATTTCCAGCAGCTTCTGCGCCGGCATGCGCTTGAGGTCGCTCAGCGAGTAGACCGGGAAGCCTTCCGGCACGTTGGCGTGCGGGCGCGGCACGAAGGGCTGCTGCTCGCCGCCGTCCTGCGGCATGCCGTCATCGCGGCCACGGCCACCACGGTCGCGGTCGCGACGGTTGCGGAAGCGGTCGCGGCGGTTGCCCTGGCCCTGCTGGCCGTTCTGGCCACCCTGGTTGTAGGGGTTGTTGTTCTGGCCCTGGCCCTGGTTCTGGCCACCGCCCTGGTGGTTCTGCTGGCGCTGGCCGGATTCGCGGCCTTCGCCACCTTCACCGCCGCCGGAGGCGGGGGCTTCAGCGGCGGGCGCGCTCGGCGCGGGGGCGGCTGCGGCCGGTGCCGGCGCTTCGGGCGCGGCTGCCAGCGGCAGGGTCGGCTGCGCGGGGGCAGCGCTGGTTTCGGCGGCGGCCGGAGCGGCTGCCTTGCTCACGCGGGGCTTGCGCACGCGCTTTTCGGCGGGCGCATCGGCGCTGCCGGTTTCGGGAGTGTTATCGGACAAGAGCGTTATTCCTCGCTTGAAGGTGCGAGCGCCCGGCTGGGGCGGCGAACGTTGGGAATGGGTCTGGAAGAAACTGCGTCCAGAGGGTGCGGCACGCGAACGCGGCCGGATATGCCGACACTATCATCGGCCAGCGGCGCCGTGCAAGGGTCACCGGGAACTGCATTCATGTGGGCGCGGGGCGCCCAGCGGCAGCCGCGGTCAGCGGCTGCCGTGGAACAGCAGGATCAGGCCAGGGCCTTGTCCAGCAGGCCGGCCAGCTGGGCCTTGCCCACCGCACCGATCTGCTCGCCGACCTTTTCGCCGTCTTTGAACACGACCAGGTACGGGATCGAACGCACGTGGTACTTGGCGGCCAGCGCACGGTTGTTGTCGACGTTGACCTTGGCGATCTTGGCGCGGCCCTGGTAGGCGTCGGCCAGTTCGTCCAGCGCGGGGGCGATCATCTTGCAGGGGCCACACCACTCGGCCCAGAAATCGACCAGCACCGGTTCCTTGGAATTCAGCACGGCGCTATCAAAGTCGGCATCGCCGACGTGTACAACCTTGTCGCTCATCTTGGTTTCTCGTCTTGGATTGCACCCGGCCAGGCCGGAGGTGGGTGAACTGGGCCATGCCCGGTGGCGCGACCCTCGTCGTTGCCTCGCGGCGGTCTGCCGCGGTGCGTTCGGCGGGATGCCTGGACGCTCACGGCCGGCAGTGTACCCCTATCGCGCGGCGGGGACAGTTGCTGGCTGGAACCCAGCGTATCGTGATCGTGTCCCAGCCCGGTATGTGTCGGATTTCACTGTCTTGGAGAACATGGGGGTGTCACCGGGGCGGGGCCAGTGGCCCTGGCGGGGCCGTTCAAGTGGCGTGCGGCTGGGTGAAGGGCGGGTAGGGGGCCGGCGTCTCCCGGGGTGGTGAGACAGGTGGTTCCGGTTTGCCGGCCCGAGTGCGTTAAACTGGGGCATTGTGCGGCGCGCGGACCGGGTGGTCCCAGCCTGCCAACCCGCCGCAGGGGACGCAGTTTGCGACGGTTCCCCTAGACGCTGAAGTGCCAGCCGCCCCGTGGGCCGGCGGCCATACCAAGACGGACACATGAGCGACAAACCGCTGACCGATTTGACCTTTTCCTCCTTCGAGCTGCATCCGGCCCTGCAGGCTGGTCTTGAAGGAGCCGGATTCACCCGCTGCACCCCGATCCAAGCGCTGACCCTGCCGGTCGCGCTGCCCGGCGGTGATGTGGCCGGCCAGGCGCAGACCGGCACCGGCAAGACGCTGGCCTTCCTGGTCGCTGTCGTGAACCGCCTGCTGACGCGTCCGGCGCTGGCCGACCGCAAGCCGGAAGATCCGCGCGCGCTGATCCTGGCCCCGACCCGCGAACTGGCCATCCAGATCCACAAGGATGCGGTGAAGTTCGGTTCTGACCTGGGCCTGCGTTTCGCCCTGGTCTACGGCGGCGTTGATTACGACAAGCAGCGCGAGCTGCTGCAGCAGGGCGTGGACGTCATCATCGCCACCCCGGGCCGCCTGATCGACTACGTGAAGCAGCACAAGGTGGTCTCGCTGCACGCCTGCGAGATCTGCGTGCTGGACGAAGCCGACCGCATGTTCGACCTGGGCTTCATCAAGGACATCCGCTTCCTGCTGCGCCGCATGCCGGAGCGCACCACCCGCCAGACCCTGCTGTTCAGCGCCACCCTCAGCCACCGCGTGCTGGAGCTGGCCTACGAGCACATGAACGAGCCGCAGAAGCTGGTGGTCGAAGCCGAGACCATCACCGCCGCGCGCGTGCGCCAGCGCATCTACTTCCCGGCCGATGACGAGAAGATCCCGCTGCTGCTGGGCCTGCTGTCGCGCAGCGAAGGCGCGCGCACCATGGTCTTCGTCAACACCAAGGTGTTCGTCGAGCGCGTGGCCCGTTCGCTGGAAAAGGCCGGCTACCGCGTCGGCGTGCTGTCCGGCGACGTGCCGCAGAAGAAGCGCGAGAGCCTGCTCAACCGCTTCCAGAAGGGCCAGCTGGAGATCCTGGTGGCCACCGACGTGGCCGCCCGCGGCCTGCACATCGACGGCATCAAGTACGTCTACAACTACGACCTGCCGTTCGACGCCGAAGACTACGTGCACCGCATCGGCCGTACCGCGCGCCTGGGCGAAGAGGGTGATGCGATCAGCTTCGCCTGCGAGCGCTACGCGATGGGCCTGCCGGACATCGAGGCGTACATCGAGCAGAAGATTCCGTCCGAGCCGGTCACCAAGGAACTGATGACCCCGCTGCCGCGCCCGGAACGCCCGGCCCCGGCCGAAGGCGAGGAAGGCGACGACAACGAAAGCGTCGGCCAGATCTTCCGCGAAGCGCGCGAAGCCCGCGCCGCCGAGGAAGAGCGTCGTGGCGGTGGCCGCAGTGGCGGCCGTTCCGGCAGCGGCGGTGGTGGCCGTGGTGGTCGCGACGGTGAGCGCAGCGGCGAACGCCGTTCGCGTGGCCCGCGCAAGCCGCGCGTGGAAGGCGAGCAGGCTGCTGCCGCGCCGGTCGCCGGTGCCGAAGGCGCCGCTGCCCAGGCCCCGCGTCCGCCGCGCCCGCCGCGTGCCGAAGGCGCGCCGGAAGGTGCCGCCGATGGCGAGCACAAGACGCGCAAGCGCCGTCGTCGTCGCCACGGCCGTCCGGTCGAAGGTGCCGAGGGCGCGCAGAACACCGCCGGCAATGGCGCCAGCCCGGTCACCCCGGTGCAGGTGGTCGCCAAGCCGGTGCGTACGGCCGCCGACACCGGTGATTCGTTCCTGACCCGTATCGGCCGCAAGATCCGCCGGATGCTGTCGGGCAGCTGATCGGCGCTGCCGATCAGCGGGTAGCACCCGACCGTTGGTCGGGTGGCTTTAACGGCGTGCCGACCAACGGTCGGCACCCACCACCAACGGTCGGCACCCACCGGACCGGAAGGTTTTCGCCGGGCATGGCCCGGCGCTACCGATCCGTCGCGCGGCTCCTGCATAATCGGGGCATGAGTGTCCTGCGCTTCGACAATGTCAGCAAACAGTACGCCGGTGGCCACGAAGCCCTGACCGATGTCAGCTTCGAAGTAGCCCCCGGCGAAATGCTGTTCGTCACCGGCCATTCCGGGGCGGGCAAAAGCACCCTGCTCAAGTTGATCCACCTCGACGAGCGGCCCAGCCGCGGCGCCGTGGTGTTCGACGAGCGCAACCTGCTGAAGGTGCGCGGCGGTGACATCCCGCGCCACCGGCGCGCGGTCGGTGCGGTCTACCAGGACCACCGCCTGCTGATGGACCGCTCCATCGCCGAGAACGTGGCCCTGCCGCTGATCCTGCGCGGCACCCGCCGCGGCGACATCGCCAAGCGCGTGCGCTCGGTGCTGGAACGCATGGGTTTGGGCCACCGCGAGAAGGCGCTGCCCTCGCAGCTGTCGGCCGGTGAGCAGCAGCGCGTGGGCATCGCCCGCGCGATCGTGGGCGAACCCAAGCTGCTGGTGGCCGATGAGCCGACCGGCAACCTCGACCCGACCCTGGCGGCGGAGATCATGGCCCTGTTCGCCGAGCTGCCCTCGCGCGGCACCAGCGTGCTGGTGGTCAGCCATGACCTGCCGCTGCTGCGCCGCATGCGCAAGCGCGTGCTGATCCTCGACCATGGCCGGCTGGTGGACGACATCTCGCCGCAGGACCTGGCGGAGTAACGCATGGGCAAGAACGAAAACAGCGAAGCCGCCGCACCGTCGCGCCTGGGCGTGTGGTTCCACCATCACGCGCACAGCGTGGTGTTCAGCCTGGGCCGCGCCTGCCGCAAGCCCTGGGCGACCCTGCTGACGGTGATGGTCATGGCGCTGGCGCTGGCCCTGCCGCTGGGCCTGTCCATCGCCCTGGACAACCTCAAGCAGTTCGCCGGCAGCGTGCAGCAGTCGCGCGACATCAATGTGTTCCTGAAGGCCGACGTCGATGGCCCGGGCGCGCTGCGCCTGGCCGGCGAGCTGCGCGACCGCCAGGACGTGGCCAACGTGACCGTGCGCACGCCCGAACAGGGTCTGCAGGAACTGCGCGATGCCGGCCTCGGCGAGGCCATCGATGCACTCAACGACAACCCGCTGCCGTCGCTGCTGGTGGTGACCCCCGGCCAGGGCCAGGATGACGCGCGCCTGGCGCGCGCGCTGGAAAGCCTGCCCGGTGCCGACCTGGTGCAGCACGATGCCCTCTGGCGGCAGCGCCTGGATGCCTGGCTGGCCTTCGGTGCGCGCCTGGTGCAGGTGCTGTCCGCGCTGCTTGGCGCCGGTGCCGCGCTGGTGGTGGGCAATACCGTGCGCCTGGACATCCAGGCCCGCCGCGAGGAAATCGGCGTGCTGCAGCTGCTGGGCGCCAGCGATGGCTTCATCCGCCGCCCGTTCCTGTACCTGGGCGCCTGGTATGGCCTGGGCGCCGGTGCGGTCGCGCTGGCCCTGATCGGCGTGGCCGGCACCGCCCTGCGTGCGCCGCTGGCCGATCTGTCGCGCAGCTACGGCAGCCCGTTCGTGCTGCATGGCCTGGACCTGCTGCACGGCAGCCTGGTGCTGCTGGGCACGCTGCTGCTGGGCTGGCTGGGTGCCTGGCTGGTGACCGGCCACTTCCTCCGCCAGACCCGCCCCACCGACACCTGAGACCGGCATGCGACCGCAAGCGTTGAAGCACCTTGAAGGGCCCGCGACGCGGGTGATGGTGGTCGATGGTTCCAAGCTGGTGCGCAAGCTGATTGCCGACGTGCTGCAGCGTGACCTGCCGGGCGTTGAAGTCATCGGCTGCGACAGCATCGAGGAAGCGCAGCAGGTGCTGGCACAGGGTCCGGTGGATCTGGTGACCACCTCGCTGACCCTGCGCGATGGCGACGGCCTGGCGCTGGCCAAGAGCGTGCGCGAAGCCGCCGGCCAGGCCTACGTGCCGGTCATCGTGGTCTCCGGCGATGCGCAGCAGCACCTGGAACAGCGCCGCTTCACCGAGTACGTCACCGATTATTTCGACAAGGCGCTGGGCCACGAGGCGCTGGCGACCTTCATCCGCGGCTACGTCCAGCCGCAGACCATTCCCGGCGCCACCATCCTGTATGTCGAGGACAGCCGGGTGGTGGCCGAAGCGACCAAGCGGATGCTCGAGCGGCAGCAGCTGAACGTGATGCACGTGGTCAGCGCCGAGGAAGCCTTTACCCTGCTCACCGCCGAATCGCTGGGCCGCAGCCGCCACCGCATCGACCTGGTGCTGACCGACGTCACCCTGAAGGGTGAGCTGAGCGGCCGCGACGTGGTGCAGCGCGTGCGCGTGGATTTCGGCTACGGCAAGCGCCGCCTGCCGGTGCTGGTGATGACCGGCGACGGCAACCCGCACAACCAGACCGGGCTGCTGCAGGCCGGTGCCAACGATCTGGTGCTCAAGCCGATCGAGGAGCGCCTGCTGGTGACCAAGGTGCTGTTCCAGCTGCGGCTGGCACGTTTGAACGATGGACCCCTGTTGCGATAGAAGTGGCGCGATGATTGATGACGTAGTGGATACCCCGACGATCCAGCTGGAACCGAGCTGGAAGCAGCACGTCGGTGATTACCTGTTGCAGCCGCAGATGCGCGAGCTGTCCGCCTTCCTGCGCCAGCGCAAGGCTGCTGGTGCGGCGGTATTTCCGCCGGGCCCGCAGATCTTCGCTGCGTTCGACGCCACGCCGTTCGAGCAGGTGAAGGTGGTGATCCTTGGCCAGGACCCGTACCACGGCCGCGGCCAGGCCCATGGCCTGAGCTTCTCGGTGGCCCCGGGCGTGCCGGTACCGCCGTCGCTGCTGAACATCTACAAGGAAATCGAGGGCGACCTCGGTATTACCCGGCCCGACCACGGCTGCCTGGTGCCCTGGGCCCAGCGCGGCGTGCTGCTGCTCAACGCCGTGCTGACCGTGGAGGAGGGCCAGGCCGGTGCCCACCAGGGGCGCGGCTGGGAAGGATTCACCGATCACGTGGTGGACGTGCTCAACCGCGAGCGCGACGGCCTGGTGTTCATGCTCTGGGGCGCGTACGCGCAGAAGAAGGGCAAGGTGATCGACACCCGTCGCCACCGCGTGCTGAAGTCGCCGCACCCCTCGCCGTTGTCGGCGCACCGGGGCTTCCTCGGCTGCCACCACTTTTCGATGGCCAACGAGTACCTGCGGCGCCAGGGCAAGGCACCGATCGACTGGTCACTGCCGCCGCGCGCTGCACTCTGACGGCACGCGGGCGAGGCGTTACTCGGTCAGCATTTCGATGATGGCGTGGGCGACCTGGCGCTTGCGCGGCGGCAACCGCCGCAGCAGGGTCAGGATCGCGTTTTCCTGCGGGCTGCGCGCCGCTTCCACCACTGCGGTCTCCGGTGGCGCCAGTTCGCCATCGTCGGGACGCCCGGGGCCACGACCGGTGGCCAGCCACTCAAAGTGGACCTGCGTCACAATCGCGAGTTTCGACAGATGTTGCACGCTGGGAACGGTGCCGCCCTCACGTTCCCACTGGGCCACGGCGCTGCGGCGGACCCCGCAATGCAACGCCAACTGTGTTTGAGAAAGGCCAGCCGTTAGTCGGGCTCGCCGGATTCTGTCGCACATCGACTGCATTTTTCACCCCCTCTCCATGTTCGGTAAGCGCTGCTTCCCTGACAGCAATACTTTTTCTGCGTGTACAGAATTGCTGTCCCTGTCTGCATTCCAAGAGGTCTGCGCGTCGTTCCTGCGCGCAAGCAAGCGCCTCTTCCCCCCGATTTCACGCCGTCTTGTTTGACGGCCTTTCGTTGCCTCGCATTAATCGCACCGAACCGGAAATGAACGCAGTCCCACGCAGGGAGCGACACCGGCGGAGCGATTACTCCAGGACGACGCGCTGATCACGTCGCCACGGCGTACCTCTGCCAAAAATCGGCGGAGAACGATGCATGGTTAATGTGAAGGGCGTGAAAGCATCGTCATTGCGCTGGCAGGCGCTGGTGATGCTGGTGGTCCTGGCAGTGCTTTCCTGCCTGGGCCGCGCACAGGCCCAGTCCGCCTGCACCGCCGGGGCCTGCGTCAGCGCCGGGCCGCGCCTGGTCTCGGTCGATTCCACCCAGAGCCCGATCCTCAACCTGCTGTTCAGCGCGCTGCTGCCGGGCACCAGCCTCAATCTCAGCGTCGCCGACTGGAACAGCCTGGCCGGCGCCAACGTCAATCTGAATGCACTGCTGACCCAGCTCAATGGCGGCGTCACCGTCAGCGACCCCAGCCAGGTGCTCAATACCAACATCAGCCTGGGCCAGCTGCGTGCGGCGATGGTGCAGGTGCTGCAGGCCGACGGCCAGACCGCCGCGGCCAACGTGCTGAACGTGCTGCCGCTGGGCGTGGCCGGAACCTCCGGCAGCATCCGCCTGGCCGATATCCTGCAGGTCGCGCTGCCGACCGGTTCGCTGGCCACGGTGCGCCTGAACGTGCTCGACCTGCTGACCGGCGGCGTGCAGCTCTACAACTTCCGCAACGTGCTGACCACGCCGACGCCGATCACGGTGAACACCGCGGCACTCGGCCTGAACGGCGTGGCCAACGTGCGCCTGTGGGCGCAGGTGATCGAACCGCCGAGCTACAACTGCGGCACGGTGGGCGCGGCATTCCACAGCGCGGCCATCCGCATCAAGCTCGACCTGGACCTGGTGCAGGGCCTGAACACCGGCACCCTCACCGCCGCGTTGAACGGGCTCAACCTGCTGGGTGTGTCGCTGTCGAACACCAGCGTCAGCGCCGACGTGCTGCACCTGCAGGTCTACGCCGATGTCGCACGCGCCGAAGGCTCGATCTCGGCGGTGAACCTGGTCGGCAACGCGGTGACCCTGCAGGCGCGCCCGGGCCTGGTGAACCTGTATGTCGGCCAGATCAGCGACGCCACCTTCTTCAACCGCAGCACCGTGCTGACCGACACCGCCCTCACCACCGCCACCCTGACCAACCTCAGCGTGAAGGTGCGGGTGGGCGTGGTCCTGCTGGGCGCCCCGGTGCCGGTGGCCGACATCACCATCCCGATCGCGGTGGGCATCCGCGGCTATGCCACCGCGACACCGGGCCTGCAGAGCGCCAGCTTCACCGGGCCCTATCCACAGACACGCACGCTCACCGCCGGCACGGTCAGTGCGGCCACGCTGGTATCCACCCTGGTCAACTCGCTCAACATCCAGCTCATCAGTGGCAATCCACAGGTGACCCTGCTGGGATCGGTGTCGCTGCCGTTGCCGGTGGCCGACCTGGTCAACGGCATCGTCAACACGCTGCTGACGCCGGTACGCACGCTGGTCAATGCGGTGGTGACGCCGGTGCTGACCGCCGTGCTGGGCGGCGTGGTCGACAACCTGCTCGGCCTGCTCGGCATCCGCGTGGGCCAGGCGGTGTTCACCGTGGAAGGCGTGACCCAGGCCTGCGCCGCCACCCTGCAGCTGGTGAAGGACCTGCAGCCGACCAGCGATACCGGCCGCTTCAACCTGTCCATCACCTACAACGGCAGCACGGTGGGCTCGGCCAGCAACGTCGGCAATAACGGTGCCACGGCGGCGATCATCACCGTGCCCGGCGGCAGCTATGCGTTGGCCGAAGCGGCGGCAGCCGGTACCACGCTGACCCGCTATGCCAGCACCTGGCAGTGCACCGACCAGAACAACACCGTGGTCTCGTCCGGCAGCGGCGGCAGTTTCACCCTGCAGGCACCGGCGATGACCGCCACCGCCACCACCCTGGTGTGCCGCATCACCAACCGGACGCGGCAGGCCGATCTGTCGATCACCAAGAGCGATGGCAGCGGCACCTATACACCGGGTGGCACGGCGACCTACACGCTGCAGGTGGTCAACAACGGGCCCGATGCGGTGACCAATGCGACGGTCACCGACACCCTGCCCAACGGCACCACCCTGCGTGGTGCCTGGACCTGCAGCGCGACCAGCGGCAGCACCTGCGCGGCGGCCAGTGGCGGCGCGGTGGGCGGCAATGCAGTGAACGTGGGCGTGAACCTGGTCAACGGTGGCCAGGCAACGATCAGCGTGCCAGTGAGCTTCAGCAACAACCCGGGCGCCTACTAGCGCGCGGTGCGGTGCAGTGCGCGCGGGGAATGCCCTGCGCGGGGGAAGGACAGGACCACCGATGCCGGATGCCTGCAGCAGGCGACGGCGTGCATTCGAGGACGGACGCATGGCAGCAGTGGGCAGGCAGGGCAGGGCAGGCAGGGCTTCGGCCGGCATCGCGCATGCCATGGCCGTGCTGGCGTTGCTGCTGCCGCCGCCGCTGCTGGCGCAGAGCTACCCGAACCCGTTGAACAACACCGCCACGGTGACCGCGCCGACCGACGTGGCCGACCCGACGCCGGGCAACAACAGCGCTACCGATACCAACGCACTGGCGCTGCAGGCGCAGCTGAGCGTGAGCAAGAGCCTGGTCAGCGCCAGCCCCGTGGCCGCGGGTGGCCCGGTGCAGTACCGCATCCAGGTGAACAACGCAGGGCCGTCGGCGGCCAGTGGCGTGGGCGTGGTCGATACGGTGTCCTCGCTGCTGACCAACGTGACCTGGACCTGCCAGGCGACCACGGCTGCGTCGTCCTGTGCGCAGCCCAGTGGCAGCGGCAATGCGGTGAACGTGCTGGTCAACGTCGGCGTGGGCGACAGCGTGGTGCTGCTGGTGAACGGCACGGCGCCGGCCGCGACCCCGGCCACGGTGCCGGCCAACAGTGTGTCGCTGGTGCTGCCGTCGGGCACGACCGATCCGACCCCGGGCGACAACACCGCCACCACCCCGGCCGTGCCGGTGCAGGCCAATGCGCTGGTTGCGGCCAACGACAGCTTCACCACGCCCATTTCCTCCACCACCGGCGGCAGCACGCCGACGGTGCTGGGCAACGACACCCTGAACGGCCAGCCGGTGGTCGGCGGCAACCTGATCATCTCGCTGCAGAACGCGCCGGCGGGCTTCACCATCAACAGCGCCGGCGTCATCGCGGTGCCGGCCGGTGCTGCGGCGGGCGCGACGTCGATCGGTTACCAGATCTGCGAGAACGCCTCGCCGACCAACTGCGCCACCGCCACGGCGAGCCTGGTCATCGCACCCACGGCCGTGAACGACAGCATCAACGCGCAGGCAGCGGCCACGACGGTCACCGGCAACCTGGCGGCCAACGACAACGCGCCGGCCGGCGCCACCTACAGCGCGTCGGGTACGCCGGTTGCGGGCGCCACCATCAGCAGCACCGGCACGCTGACCTACGCGCCCACGGGCGGCATCACCCAGCCGGCATCGATCCCCTACCAGGTCTGCCTGCCTGCGCCGAATGGCAGCGTCTGCTCGATCGCCACGGCATCGGTGCTGGTCAATGCCAACGTGCTGGTGGCCACCGACGACACCTTCACTACGCCGCTGCCGCCGGGTACGGGCGGTACCACGCCCAGCGTGCTGCTCAACGACACCTTCGCCGGCAACCCGGTGCCGCAGGCCGGCGTGACCCTCAGCCTGGTCGGCGCGCCCAGCGGCTTCTCGATCAACCCCAACGGCACCATCGTCGTGCCGGCGACTGCGGCGGCCGGTCCGCTGTCGGTGATGTACCGCTTCTGCGACAACGCCGCGCCGACCAACTGCGCCACGGCCACGGCCAACCTGGTGGTCAGCCCGAACGCAGAGAACGATGCGGTGAGCACCCCGGGCGGTGGTCGACCGGTAACCGGCACCCTGGCCGGCAACGACAACTTCGCCAGCGGCTCGGTCTTCACTCTGGGCACCCAGGCCACCCGCGGCACGGCCGTGGTCAACGCCGATGGCACCTTCACCTACACCCCGGCCAACGCCAATACCGGGCCGGATACCTTCACCTACCAGCTGTGCCTGCCGGCACCGAACGGCACCGTCTGCGATACCGCAACGGTGACCGTGAGCGTGGCCGCCAACGCGCTGGCGGCGGCCGACGATCTGTTCGCCACGCCGCTGCAGCCGGGCACCACCACCGCCATCAGCCTGCTCGGCAACGACACCCTCAATGGCACGGCAGTGACACCGGCGGGCGTCAGCCTGGCACTGAACAGCGCACCGGCCAGCATCACCGCCAACGCCGCTGGCCAGCTGCAGGTAGCGGCCGGTGCGGCGTCGGGTGCCTTCACCTTCAGCTACGAGATCTGCGAACTGCCGGGCTTAACCAACTGCGCCACCGCCAACGTGCAGCTGGTCATCGCCCCCGATGCGGTGGACGACAGCTTTGCCGCGATCGCGGGCGTCGCTTTGGCCAACACCGTGGCCGGCAATGACAACGTGCCGGCGGGTTCGCAGTTCAGCCTGCTGGCCGGCGCCGCCCACGGTACGGTCAGCGTCAACGCCGACGGCAGCTTCAGCTACACCGCGCAGGGCACGTACGCGGGTGCGGACAGCTTCCGCTACCAGGTCTGCCTGCCGGCGCCCAATGGCGGCATCTGCGATGCGGCCACGGTGACGGTGAACGTGGCCGTCGCCGCCGTCGTGGCCGGCAATGACGACTTCACCGCTGCGCCGGTGCCCGGCACCGGTGGCAGCACGGCCAGCGTGCTGGCCAACGACACCCTCAACGGTGTGGCGATCGACCCGGTGCAGGCTACCCTGTCGCTGATCAATGCCCCGCCGGCCGGCTTCACGCTGGCGCCCACCGGCGAACTGCAGGTGCCGGCCGGTGCTCCCGCCGGCCCGCTGAGCCTGACCTACCAGCTGTGCCAGGCCGGCACCAGCAACTGCGCCACCGCCACCATCGCCGTAGTGATCGCGCCGCAGGCCGTGGCCGACAGCTTCACCACCCAGGTCGGGCGTGCGGTCAGCGGCAACGTGGCGGTGAACGACCGCGTCGCCGCCGGCAGCACCTATGCGACCACCGGCGCCACGCCGCCGGGCCTGGTGTTCAACGCCGATGGCAGCTTCACCTACACCCCGCCGGCGCAGTTCACCGGCACCACGACCTTCACCTACCAGGCCTGCCTGGCGGCGCCATATACCACCGTCTGCAGCACCGCCACGGCAACCCTCAACGTCAATGCCGGCACCCTGGTCGCCAACGACGACGACTTCCGCGGCAGCCTGCTGAATCCCGCCACCGGTGGCACCACCATCAGCGTGCTGGCCAACGACACCATCAACGGTGCGATTCCGCCGGCCCCGGCCGAAGTGATCCTGAGCCTGCTGGGCGCGCCCAGCGGCTACGTGCTCAATCCCAACGGCACCATCTCGGTGCCCGGTGGCGCGGCCGCGGGTGCGGTCAACTTCGATTACCGCATGTGCGAGGCCGCGCTGCCGACCAACTGCGATGACGGTGCGGTGCAGCTGCTGCTGGCGCCGGTGGCGGTGAACGACAACGTCAGCACCGCGGTGGGCGTGCCGGTCAGCGGCAATGTCGCCAGCAATGACAACGTCCCGGCCGGTGCCACCTTCAGCGTCACCGGCACCGCACCGGCGGGCCTGGTGCTGGCTGCCAACGGCGCGTTCACCTATACGCCGCCGGCCGGCACCCAGGGCATCGTCACCTTCGCCTACCAGGCCTGCCTGCCGGCGCCGAACGGCACGGTGTGCGCGGGCGCGACGGTCACCCTCAACGTCAACGCCGGCACCCTGGTCGCCGGTGATGATGACTTCCGTGCCACGCCGATCGGTGCCGGTGGTGGCAGCACGTTGTCGGTGCTGCTCAACGACAGCCTCAACGGTACCCAGCCGCCGGCGTCGGCCGATGTGCTGCTGGGCCTGGTCGGTGCGCCGTCGGGCTTCACCCTGGATGCCAGTGGCGTATTGAACGTCGATGCGGGCGTGCCGTCCGGGGCGCTGACGCTGACCTACCAGCTGTGCGAGACCGCGCTGCCGAGCAACTGCGATTCGGCGCAGATCCGCCTGGTGGTCGCGCCCACGGCCGTGGCCGATGTGTTCTCCACGCCGGCCGGGCAGCTGCTCTCGGGCAGCGTGGCCAGCAATGACAACGCGCCGGTGGGCGCGGTGTTCACCGTGTCCGGCACCGCACCGGATGGCCTGCAGCTGGGCCGCGACGGCACCTTCCAGTACACGCCGCCGGCCGGTTTCACCGGGCCGGTCAGCTTCAGCTACCAGGCCTGCCTGCCGGCGCCGGACAGCGCGCTGTGCAGCACGGCCGGCGCGACCATCAACGTCAACGCCGGCACCCTGATGGCGATGGACGACGACTTCAGTGCGACGCCGCTGGCGCCGGGCGCGATCAGCGGCACCAGCGTGCTGGTCAACGACAGCCTCAACGGCAGCGTGCCGCCGCCGGCCGGCAGCGTCACCCTGACCCTGGTGGGTGCCCCGTCGGGCTATGCGCTCACCACCGCAGGCCTGCTGCAGGTGCCCGCCAGCGCCGCCGCCGGTGCCACGGTGCTGAATTACCAGATCTGCGAAACCGCCGCGCCCAGCAACTGCGCCAGTGCCAGCATCCGCCTGGTGGTGACGCCGTCGGCACAGAACGACAGCTATTCCACCGCCGCCGGCCAGCCGTTGAACGGCAGCGTCGGTGACAACGACAACGTGCCGGCCGGTGCCGTGTTCACCGTCGTCGGCGCCACGCCGGCCGGCCTCAGCTTCGGCGGCGGCGGCAGCTTCACCTACCTGCCGCCGGTCAACGTGGTCAGCCCGGTCACCTTCACCTACCAGGCCTGCCTGCCGGCGCCGGACAACGCGCTGTGCGCCACCGCGACGGCCAGCATCAACATCACCGTCGGCAGCTTGGCCGCCAATGACGACAACTTCAGCGCTGCGCCGATCAATCCGGTCACCGGTGGCAGCACGCCGTCGGTGCTGCTCAACGATGCGTTGAACGGCAGCACGCCGCCGGCCGCCGCTGATGTACTGCTGAGCCTGACCGGTGCACCGGCTGGCATCAGCCTCAACCCGGATGGCACGGTGACGGTTGCCGCGGGCGTGCCGGCGGGTGGCCGAACGCTGACCTACCAGCTGTGCGAAGCGGCGGCGCCGGGCAACTGCGCCAACGCCACGCTGCGCCTGGTGGTGGCCCCGTCGGCCATCGACGATGCCCTGTCCACGCCGGCCGGCGTGGCGCTGACCGGTTCGGTGGCAGGCAACGACAACGTCGGCAGCGGTGCGCAGTTCGGCGTGGTCGGTACCGCACCGGCCGGGTTGTCGTTCAATGCCGATGGCAGCTTCGTCTACACCCCGGCCGCCGGTTTCAGTGGCGCGGTCACCTTCAACTACCAGGTGTGCCTGGCGGCGCCGGACAACACCCTCTGCGCAACGGCCGCGGCCACCCTCAACGTCAACAGCGGCACCCTGGTCGCGGTGGATGACACCATCACCGCACCGGTCGCCGCCGGCAGTGCCACCTCCAGCGTGCTGGGCAACGACACGCTCAACGACACGACGCCGGCCGCGACCGACGTGGTGCTCAGCCTGGTCGGTGCGCCGTCCGGTTTCTCGATCGCCGGCGACGGCACGATCGCCGTGGCCGCCGGCACGGCCGCGGGCGCGGTCTCGCTGACCTACCAGGTCTGCGAAGCCGCTGCCACGACCAACTGCGCCACCGCCAACGTGGCCCTGGTGGTCGCACCGGCACCGGCCGACGATGCGTTTGCCGTGCAGGCGGGCCTGTCGGTCACCGCCAACGTGGCGACCAACGACGGCATGCCGGTGGGCTCGATCTTCAGCCTGCAGGGCACGCCGCCGGCCGGTGTCACCTTCAACGCCGATGGCAGCTTCACCTATGCGCCGCCGGCCGGTACCACCAGCCCGACCAGCTTCGTCTACCAGGCCTGCCTGCCGGCGCCGAACACCACCGTGTGCGGGACCGCCACGGTGACGCTGAACATCAACAACGGTGCACTGCTGGCCAACAACGACAGCTTCGGTGCGATCGCGCCGGGCGGCACCACGGCCAGCGTGCTGGCCAACGACACCCTCAACGGCGTCAGTCCGCCGGCTCCGGCCAACGTGGCGCTGTCGCTGGTGGGCGCACCGGCTGGCTTCAGCATCAACCCCACCGGCACCGTGTCGGTGCCGGCCGATGCGGCCAGTGGCGCCACCACGCTCACCTACCAGGTGTGCGAGACGGCGGCGGCCAACAACTGCGCCACCGCCAGCATCGCCCTGGTGGTGCGGCCGACGCCGGTGAACGACACCATCAGCGTGCAGGCCGGCCAGGCCAACACCGGCAGTGTCGCCGGCAATGACGCGATGCCCGCCGGTTCCACCTGGAACGTGCCGTCGCCGCCGCAGGGCCTGGTGTTCAACGCCAATGGCAGCTTCACCTACACGCCGCCGGCCGGCACCCTCGGCCCGGTCACCTTCAGCTACCAGGCCTGCCTGCCTGCACCGGATGCCGCGGTGTGCGGCACCGCCACCGCCACGCTCACCATCGCGGTCAGTGCCATCGTCGCCAACGACGATGCCTTCGTCGCGCCGCTCACCGCCGGATCGGTCACGCCCAGCGTGCTGGCCAATGACGTCCTCAACGGCGTCACCCCGCCGCCGTCGGCCGCGGTGCAGCTGCTGCTGGTGGCGCCGCCGGCCGGCTTCGTCATCAACAACGATGGCAGCGTGCAGATTCCGGCCAGTGCCGTGGCGGGTGCCACCACGCTGACCTACCAGCTGTGTGAGACCGCGTCGCCGACCAACTGCGCTACTGCGGCCATCACCTTCGTGGTGACCCCGGCACCGCAGGCCGATGCCTTCGCCGTGCAGGCCGGTGCCAGCCTGACCGGTGCCAGCGTGGCAACCAACGACAACCTGCCGGCCGGCTCCAGCTGGGCAGTGCAGGGCACCCCGCCGGCGGGGCTGGCGTTCAACGCCGATGGCAGCTTCAGCTACACGCCGCCGGTGGGCACCACCGGTGCGGTCACCTTCACCTATCAGGCCTGCCTGCCCGCACCGAACACCGCGGTGTGCGGTACCGCCACGGCCACCATCAACGTCAACACCGGCACCCTGGTTGCAGCGGACGACAGCTTCAGCGGCATCGCGGCCGGTGGCACCACCGCCAGCGTGCTGGCCAACGACAGCCTCAACGGCACCACGCCGCCGGCACCGGCCAGCGTGCAGCTCAGCCTGGTCGGCGCCCCGGCCGGCTTTGCCATCAACCCCGACGGCACCATCGTGGTGCCGGGCGGCGTGCTCTCCGGCGCGACCACGCTGACCTACCAGATCTGCGAAACCGCCGTGCCCAGCAACTGCGATACCGCCACCGTGGCCCTGGTCATCGCGCCGTCGCCGCAGGCCGATGCGTATTCGCTGCAGGCCGCAGGCACGATCAGCAACGGCAACGTGGCCGCCAACGACAACCTGCCGACCGGTTCGCAGTTTTCGGTGCAGGGCACCGTGCCCGCCGGCCTGAACTTCAACACCGATGGCAGCTTCACCTACACCGCGCCGGCCAATACGCCCAGCCCGGTGACCTTCACCTACCAGGCCTGCCTGCCCGCGCCGGATGCAGCGCTGTGCGGTACCGCCACGGTGACGCTCAACATCAACAACGGCAACCTGATTGCGGTCGATGACAGCTTCACCATCGCGCCGGGTGGCAGCGCCGCGACCAGCGTGCTGGGCAACGATTCGCTCAACAGCGTCTCGCCGCCTGCCGCCGGCACGGTGCTGGTCAGCCTGGTCGGTGCTCCGGCCGGCTTCGTGCTCGCTGCCGATGGCGTGCTGACCGTGCCTGCCGGCATCGTGTCCGGCCCGCTGACCCTGACCTACCAGGCCTGCGAAGCCGCGGTGAGCGACAACTGCGACACCGCCAGCATCGCGCTGGTGGTCCTGCCGGCACCGCAGGACGATGGGTTCAGCGTGCAGGCCGGGCAGGTGCTGTCGGCCAGCGTGGCCGGCAACGACAACATGCCGGCCGGTTCCAGCTGGACCGTGCAGGGCGCGACCCCGCCGGGCCTGGTGTTCAACACCGATGGCAGCTTCAGCTACACGCCGCCGACCGGCGTCACCGGCGCGGTCACCTTCCTCTACCAGGCCTGCCTGGCTGCACCGAATGCCACGGCCTGCGCCACCGCGCAGGCCACGCTGAACGTCAGCAACGGCACCCTGCTGGCCGGTGACGACACGCTGGTCGGCATCGCCCCGGGCGGTACCTCCGCTGCCAGCGTGCTGGCCAACGATTCGCTCAACGGTGTCAGCCCGCCGGCGCCGGGCGACGTGGTGCTGAGCCTGGTCGGTGCACCGGCCGCGTTCACCCTCAACCCGAACGGCACCATCACCGCCGGCAGCGGCGCGATGTCCGGCCCGACCACGCTGACCTACCAGATCTGCGAAGCGGTGGCGCCGGGCAACTGCGCCAATGCGAGCGTGACCGTGGTGGTCAACCCGGCGCCGCAGGACGATGCCGCCGCCGTGCAGGTGGGGCAGAGCCTCAGCGCCACCGTGGCCGACAACGACAACATGCCGGCCGGTTCCAGCTGGAGCCTGCCGGGCACGCCGCCGGCCGGTTTCAGCTTCAACACCGATGGCAGCTACACCTATGCGCCGCCGGCCGGAACCAGCGGTCCGGCGGTGGTGGCCTACCAGGTCTGCCTGCCGGCGCCCAATGCCAACCTGTGTGGCACCGCCACGCTCACCCTCAACATCAACAATGGCGCGCTGGTCGCTGCCGATGACACCCTGACCGGTGTCGCCGCCGGCACCACCTCCAGCGCCAGCGTGCTGGCCAATGACTCGCTCAATGGCAACTCGCCGCCGGCCGGTTCCTCGGTGGTGCTGAGCCTGGTCGGCGCGCCGGCCGGTTACGCGATCACCGCGCAGGGCACGATCAGCGTGCCGTCCACCGCGGTCTCCGGTCCGGTCACCCTGACCTACCAGATCTGCGAAGCCGCAGCGGCCAACAACTGCGATACCGCCAGCGTCACCGTGGTGGTCAGCCCGTCGCCGCAGCCGGATGCCTTCGCCGTGCAGGTCGGGCAGACGCTGTCGGCCAGCGTGGCCGGCAACGACAACGTGCCGCCGGGCGCGCTGTACAGCGTGCAGGGCACCGCGCCGGATGGCCTGGTGATGACCGCTACCGGTGCCTTCACCTACACGCCGCCGCCGGGCCGCCTGGGCGTGGTCACTTTTGACTACCAGGTCTGCCTGCCTGCGCCGGATGCCGCGGTCTGTGGCGTCACCACCGCCACGATCACCATCAACAACGGCACCCTGGTCGCCGGCGACGACAGCTTCAGCAACATCGCGCCGGGCAGCACCGTGGGCACCAGCGTGCTGGCCAACGATTCGCTCAACGGCGTGTCGCCGCCGGCGGCCGGTACGGTGACGCTGGCCCTGGTCGGTGCACCGGCCGGCTTCTCGATCAGCGCCGATGGCCTGATCACCGTGGGTACCGGCGTACAGTCCGGTGCGATCACGCTGACCTACCGCATCTGCGAGGTGGCCTCGCCGGCCAACTGCGACACCGCCAGCGTGCTGGTGGTGGTCAGCCCGGCACCGCAGCCGGATGCCTTCGCCGTGCAGGCCGGGCAGACGCTGGCCAGCAGCGTGGCCGGCAACGACAACATGCCGGTGGGTTCGAGCTGGAGCGTGCAGGGCACGGCACCGGCCGGCCTGACCTTCAACACCGATGGCAGCTTCACCTATGCACCGCCGGCCGGCACCGCCGGTCCGATCACGGTGACCTACCAGGCCTGCCTGCCGGCACCGGATGCGGCGCTGTGCGGCACCACCACGTTCACCCTCAACATCAACAACGGCGACCTGGTAGCTGGCGATGACGTCATCACCGGCGTGGTTGCCGGCGGCACGTCGGCGGCCAGCGTGCTGGCCAATGACCGCCTCAACGGCGCCAGCCCGGCCCCGGCGGCCGGGGTGCGGCTGTCGCTGGTGGGCGCGCCGGCCGGCTTCACCCTGAACCCGGATGGCACGATCACCGTCGGCAGCGGCGTGCTGGCCGGTTCCACCACGCTGACCTACCAGCTGTGTGAAGCGGCGGCGGCCAACAACTGCGACACCGCCAGCGTGACCCTCGTGGTGACCCCGACGCCGCAGGCCGATGCCTTCTCGGTGCAGGCCGGGCAGCAGCTGGCCAACAACGTGGCCGGCAACGACAGCATGCCGGCCGGTTCGAGCTGGAGCGTGCAGGGCACCGCGCCCACGGGCCTGGTGTTCAACGCCGATGGCAGCTTCACCTACACGCCGCCGGTCGGCACCCTCGGTGCGGTCAGCTTCACCTACCAGGCCTGCCTGCCGGCGCCGAACGGCAGCGTCTGCGGCACCGCCACGGTCACCCTCAACGTCAACACCGGCACCCTGGTGGCCGGCGATGACAGCTTCAGCAATATCGCCCCCGGCACGGCCACGCCCAGCGTGCTGGCCAATGATTCGCTCAACGGCGTGACGCCGCCGCCGGCCGCCTCGGTATCGCTGAGCCTGGTGGGTGCGCCCACCGGCTTCGGCATCAACCCGGATGGCACGATCAGCGTCGGCAGCGGCGTGGTGTCGGGCAGCACCACGCTGACCTACCAGATCTGCGAAGTGGCGGCCTCCAGCAACTGCGCCACCGCCAGCGTCAACGTGGTGGTGAGCCCGGCGCCGCAGGCCGATGCCTTCAGCGTGCAGGCGGGGCAGTCGGTGAACAACAACGTGGCCGGCAACGACAACATGCCGGCCGGTTCGACCTTCAGCGTGCAGGGCGCGACGCCGGCGGGCCTGCTGTTCAACAGCGATGGCAGCTTCAGCTACACGCCGCCGGCGGGCACCACCGGCCCGGTGACCTTCACCTACCAGACCTGCCTGCCGGCACCGAACGCGGCGCTGTGTGGCACCGCCACGGTCAACCTCAACGTCAACAGCGGCACCCTGGTGGCCGGCAACGACAGCTTCACCGGCATCGCGCCGGGCGGTACCACGCCCAGCGTGCTGGCCAACGATTCGCTCAATGGCGTGTCGCCGCCGGCTGCTGGCAGCGTCACCGTCAGCCTGGTCGGCGCGCCGGCCGGCTTCACCATCGCTGCCGACGGCACGATCAGCGTCGGCACCGGCGTCACCTCCGGCAGCACTACGCTGACCTACCAGGTCTGCGAAGCGGCAGCCTCGAGCAACTGCGCCACCGCAACGGTCAACGTGGTGGTCAGCCCGGCGCCGCAGGCCGATGCCTTCAGCGTGCAGGCCGGCCAGGTGCTGTCCAACACGGTGGCGGGCAACGACAACCTGCCTGCCGGCGCCAGCTTCAGCGTGCAGGGCGCGACTCCGCCGGGCCTGGTGTTCAACACCGATGGCAGCTTCACCTACACGCCGCCGGCCGGTACCACCGGCGTGGTCGACTTCACCTACCAGGCTTGCCTGCCCGCACCGAACGCGGCGCTGTGCAACACCGCCACGGTCAGCTTCAACATCGGCACCGGCACCCTGCTGGCGGGCAACGACAGCTTCAGCGGCATCGCCCCGGGCGGTACCACGCCCAGCGTGCTGGCCAATGATTCGCTCAATGGCGTGTCGCCGCCGACTGCCGGCACGGTCACCCTGGGCCTGGTCGGCGCACCGGCTGGTTTCGCGATCAATGCCGACGGCACGATCAGCATCGGCGGCGGTGTCACCTCGGGTGCCACCACGCTGACCTACCGCGTCTGCGAAGCGGCCGCGCCCAGCAACTGCGCCACCGCCACGGTGGCCGTGGTGGTCAGCCCGGTGCCGCAGGCCGATGCCTTCAGCGTGGCGGCCGGGCAGACGCTGTCGAACACGGTGGCCGGCAACGACAACCTGCCGGCCGGCTCCAGCTGGAGCGTGCAGGGCACCACGCCGGCGGGCCTGGTGTTCAACACCGATGGCAGCTTCACCTACACGCCGCCGCTGGGCACCACCGGAGCGGTCACCTTCACCTATCAGGCCTGCCTGCCGGCACCGGATGCGGCGCTGTGCGGCACCGCCACGGTCACCCTCAACGTCAACACCGGCACCCTGGTGGCCGGCGATGACAGCTTCACCGGCATCGCCCCGGGCGGCACCACGCCCAGCGTGCTCGGCAATGATTCGCTCAATGGCGTCACTCCGCCGCCGGCGAACACGGTGACCCTGGGCCTGGTCGGCGCACCGGCCGGCATCAGCATCAACCCCGATGGCACGATCAGCATCGGCAGCGGCGTGCCGTCCGGCCCGACCAGCATCACCTACCAGGTGTGTGAAGTGGCCGCGCCCAGCAACTGCGCCAACGCGACGGTAAGCGTGGTGGTCAGCCCGGCGCCGCAGCCGGATGCCTTCAGCGTGCGTGCGGGCCAGGTGCTGTCGAACACGGTGGCCGGCAACGACAACATGCCGGCCGGTTCGACCTGGAGCGTGCAGGGTGCAACGCCGCCGGGCCTGGTGTTCAACGCCGATGGCAGCTTCACCTACACGCCGCCGGCCGGCACCCTCGGCGCCGTCACCTTCACCTACCAGGCGTGCCTGCCGGCGCCCAATGCCGCGCAGTGCGGTACCGCGCCGGTCACCCTCAACGTCAACACCGGCACCCTGGTGGCGGGCGATGACAGCTTCGTCGATGTCGCGCCGGGCACGTCCACGGACAGCGTGCTGGACAATGACTCGCTCAATGGCGTCTCGCCGCCGGCGGCCGGTACCGTCACCCTGACCCTGGTCGGCGCACCGGCCGGTTTCGGCATCAACCCGGATGGCACGATCAGCATCGGTACCGGCGTCATCTCCGGGCCGACCACGGTCACCTACCAGGTCTGCGAAGTGGCCGCGCCCGGCAACTGCGCTACCGCCAGCGTGAGCGTGGTGGTCAGCCCCGCGCCGCAGCCGGATGCCTTCAGCGTGCAGGCCGGGCAGACCCTGGCCAACAGCGTGGCGGGCAACGACAACATGCCGGCGGGTTCGGTGTGGAGCGTGCAGGGCGCGACCCCGGCCGGCCTGCTGTTCAACGCCGATGGCAGCTTCACCTACACCCCGCCGGTGGGCACCAGCGGGCCGGTCAGCTTCACCTACCAGGTCTGCCTGCCGGCGCCGAACGCGGCCCTGTGCAGCACGGCCACCGTCACCTTCAACGTGGGCGGCGCGGCCAACGTGGTGCTGGCGGTCAACGATGATTTCAGCAGCACGCCGGTCGATCCGTCGGTGGGCGGCACCATCGCCCGCTCGGTGCTGGACAACGACAGCTTCAACAACGTCTCGCCGCCGCCGGTGGGCAGCGTGGTGGCCAGCCTGACCGGCAGCACGCCGGGCTACACCATGAACAACCAGGGCCAGATCATGGTGGCCCCGGGCGTGCAGGCCGGGCAGGTGCAGCTGGCCTACCAGCTGTGCGAGAACGGCGTGCCGACCAACTGCACCACCGCCATCGCCACCGTGCTGGTGCAGGGCCCGGTGGGTGCGCTGCTGGCGGTGGACGACACGGGTGGCCCGGTCGGTCCGGAAGGCCGCACCCGCCTGCTCAACGTGCTGGCCAACGACACCTTCAACAGCGCCACGCTGGATCCGGCCCAGGTCACCTTCACGCCGGTGGCCACCAACGCACTGACCTTCAGCGCCGATGGCTGGGTGGACGTGGCCGCGGGCCTGGCCCCGGGCAGCTACAGCACCACCTACACGCTGTGCCTGGTCAGCCAGCCGACCGTCTGCGATGTCGGCACCGTCACCGTGACCGTCATCGCCGCCGAGCCGGGCGTGGTGGCCGAGGATGACCGGATCGACATGCCGCAGAACGGCGTGGTGGACATCGACGTGCTCGGCAACGACCGCGTGGATGGCACGCCGGTGGATCCGGCCACGGTCACTGTCACCATCACCGCGCCGCCGCCGTATGGCGATGCCACGGTGCTGCCGAACAAGCGCATCCGCTTCGCGGTGCTGGCCAACTTCGCGGGCATCCAGAGCCTGGATTACCAGGTCTGCGATGTCGCCGATCCATCGATGTGTGCCAGCGCATCGGTGACCATCGCCGTCGAGCCGAACGTGCTGACCCTGGCCGACGATGCGGTGACTGCCGAGACCAGCGGCCCGCTGCTAATCAACGTGCTGGCCAACGACAGCACCCGCACCGCGCCGCTGGACCCGGCCTCGCTGCAGGTGGCTGCCGCGCCGGCCCACGGCACCGTGCAGTGCGCCAACGGGGTGTGCACCTACACGCCGGCCGCGGACTTCAGCGGCACCGACAGCTTCCGCTACCGCGTCTGCGACCTGAGCGTGCCGACCCCGCTGTGCGCCGAAGCCAACGTGGCGGTGACGGTGGCCGGCCAGCAGGCCGTGCTGCGCCTGACCAAGGTGGCTGCCAAGCGCACGGCGCAGATCGGTGACCTGGTGCGCTACACGGTCACCATCGACAACGTGGGCGAGGTCGATGCCAACGGTGCCACGCTGCTGGATACGCTGCCGCCGGGCTTCACCTTCGTCAGCGGTGGCTTCGCGGTGCAGGATGCCGACAACGATGCGCGCACCAGCGGCGTGCAGCCGCTGCGCATCGACGGCATCGACGTGCCGGTCGGCGAGCGCGCCACGGTGGTCTACTACCTGCGCGTCGGCGCGGGTACCGGCACCGGCGTGCACACCAACCGCATCACCGCCATCGACGGGCAGAACCGCAGCATCGGCAACGTGGCCACGGCCGATGTCGACGTCAGCGTCGATCCGCTGCTGGATGAAAGCCTGATCGTCGGCAGCGTGTTCGACGACCGCAACGGCAACGGCATCCAGGACGATGGCGAGCGCGGCATCCCCGGCGTGCGCGTGGCGGCGGTGGAAGGCCTGGTGATGGAAACCGATGCCTTCGGTCGCTACCACCTGGTCGGCATTCCGGGCGGCGAAGCACGCGGCCGCAACTTCATCCTCAAGGTCGATCCGTCGACGCTGCCGGCCGGTGCGCGCTTCACCACGCCCAACCCGCTGGTACGGCGCATCACCCCCGGCCTGCCGGTCCGCTTCGACTTCGGCGTGCGCATGCCGGACGGTGCCCTGAGCAGCGAAAGCGCACCCGCCGCCGTCGTGCCGCGTCCGGCGCGGGTGGAACTCGGCCAGGCACTGTTCGCCAGCGGCAGCGCCACGCTGGCAGCCGACCGCGCGGGCGTGCTGGACAAGGCCGCCCAGGCACTGGTGGCGCGCGGCGGGGGCCGCGTGCTGCTGGTCGCTGCGGCGGGCGAGGAAGCCCTGGCCGGGCAGCGTGCGCAGACGGTGCGCGATGCACTGGCCAGCCGCCTGCCGGCCGAGGTCGCCGCCGCCACACGCATCGAAGTGCACGGCAGCGATGGCCGCGTGCTGCAGCAGCTGGCGATCGAGCCGCTCGGCGGACTGTCACCGCCGGCCGGTTCCCGCAGCGGGGAGGGGCGCTGAGATGAAGACCAACCACCGGAGTCCTGCCCTGATCGTGCGCGCCCTGCTTCCCCATGCGATGTCCTGCAGCGTGATCGCCCTGCTGCTGGCCACTCCCCCGGTGCTGGCCCAGCAGAGCGTGCCGGTACCGGCCAACGATGTGCGCTGCGAGGGTGATACCTGCCGCAGCAATGACGGTGAGCTGCTGCGGATCGGTGATGACGCCGACGCGCCGCTGCTGCCCCTGCCAGGCCACAGTGATCCATCGGCCACCGGCAGCGTGCCGCTGGCACCGGCGGTCACCCCCGACGTGTCCGCGCGTGGCGGCCAGTTCATGGCCGAGCTGCCCAACGGCGGCGTGGTCTGGGCCACCGAAGATCCCAGCATGGTGCCGCCCAGCCTGAGCGTGCAGGCCGCGGCCACCGTGCCGTTCGAGAACGGCCGGGTGATCCGCCCGCTGCGCTTCCACAGCTACAACAACTACGCCTCCTTCATCGACAAGCTGGAAGTCACCCTGTACCGCGGCACCGACACCGACCTGGTGACCCCGCTGGCACGCATCGAGCTGCCGTCCGACTACGTGGGCGATGCCGAATGGGATGGCAGCGTGCCGGAGCAGTTCAAGCTGCGCACCGGCGATGAACTGATCTACGTGGCGCGTGCGTACGGCGCCGGCGGTGCGTTCGATGAAACGCAGATCCAGCGCATCCAGCTGGTGACCCCGGCCGACTTCGACCGTGGCCTGCAGGTGACCCGCGACAACGTGCAGAAGACCCTGGGCCAGGCGCTGGACGGGGCCAACGCGCAGGACCTGCAGGTCAGCAACAGCATCTACGGGCAGAGCATGCTGCGCCTGCAGAACATTCCCATCCACGGCTCGCGCGTGCGCCTGTACGGCCGCAACCTGGAACCGAACAGCCGCGTGCGCATCAACGGCCAGGATTTCCCGGTCGACCTGGAACAGAAGTTCGCCGCCGAGTTCCTCGAGCCGGTCGGCCAGCACCGCTATGACGTGCGGGTGGAATCGCGCGATGCACCGTCCGCGCAGCGCCAGCTGGACGTGGACGTGACCGGCCGCTACCTGTTCCTGGTCGCCATCGCCGATGTCACCCTGTCCAGGAACAGTGCCAGTGGCAACGTGCAGCCGCTGGCTGCCGATGACCGCGACACCGATGGCTTCCTCAGCGAAGGCCGGCTGGCGTTCTACCTGAAGGGCAAGATGCGCGGCAAATACCTGGTGACCGCGCAGGCCGACACCCAGGACCGCGAGCTCAAGTACCTGTTCCGTGATTTCAGCCGTGCCGATGCGCAGGACGTGTTCCGCCGCCTCGACCCGGACCTGTACTACCCGGTGTACGGCGACGATTCCACCACTTACCGCGATGTGGATACCCAGGGCCGTCTGTACCTGCGCGTGGACTGGGACCAGAGCCAGGCCCTGTGGGGCAACTTCGCCACCGGCATCACCGGCACCGAATACGGCCAGTACGTGCGTTCGCTGTACGGCGGCGCGTTGAACTGGCGCTCGCTGTCGGCCACGCCGCTGGGTGAAGCGCGTTCACAGCTGAAGGTGTTCGGTTCGGAGGCGCAGTCGGCGCCGGGCCACAGCGAATTCCTCGGCACCGGCGGCAGCCTGTACTACCTGCGCCATACCGACCTGCTGCCGGGCTCGGAACAGGTGGTGTTGGAAGTGCGCGACCGCACCACCGGCCGCACCGAAACCCGCGCCACCCTGCAGGAAGGCGTGGACTACGAGATCGACGACCTGCAGGGCCGGCTGATCCTGACCCGGCCGCTGGCGCAGCTGACCCGCGAGAACGTGCGCAGCATCACCCGCGACATGCCGCTGGACGGCTACGACCAGCTGCTGCTGGTGGACTACGAATACGTGCCGCTGGGCTTCAGCAGCAACGACGTGACCTACGGTGCGCGCGGCCGCCAGTGGATTGGTGACCACGTGGCGGTGGGCGGCACCTGGGTGGAAGAAAACCGCAGCGGCGAGAACTACAGCCTGAAGGGCGCCGACCTGACCCTGCAGGCCGGCCGCGGCACCTACCTGAAGATGGAACAGACCCGCACCGATGCCACCGCAGCGCCGGTGTTCTATTCGGACAACGGCGGCCTCAGCTTCATCCGCCGCAATCCGTATGAAGGCCGCCGTTCGGGCAAGGCCTCGGCGGTGGAAGCGCGCGCCAACCTGCGCGAGCTCGGCTGGACCACCCAGGACTGGAGCCTGGGCGCGTGGTGGCGCGACGTCGATGCCGGCTTCTCGGTGGCACGCCAGGACACCGGCCTGCCGATCCAGGAATATGGCGCCGAGTTCCTCGGCTACCTCACCGATGATTTCAGCCTGTACGGCCGCCACACCCGCACCGAGCAGGGCGAACTGGCGCTGGAGCAGAGCCAGCTGACCGCCGAATGGCGGCTGGGCAACGACGGCCAGCTGACCGGCGAACTGCGCCGGGTGCGCGAGGAGCAGGAGCTGCAGGATGTCTCCGCGCTGCTGGCGGCGATCGGTTACCGCCAGCGCTTCGGCTCCTCGTGGGAGCTGTACGGCACCGGCCAGGTGACCCTGGACGATGACGGCGGTGCCTACGAGAAGAACGACCTGCTGACCCTGGGCGCGCGCTACCTGTTCGGCGACCGCAGCAGCGTGGGTGCCGAACTGAGTGGCGGCAGCCGCGGCCACGGCGGCAAGGTCGATGCCGAGTACCGCATGGCGCCCGACCACAGCCTCTACGGCAGCTACAGCTACAGCACCGACCGCACCGGCACCGATCCGCTGTTCGACAGCGGCCTGCAGAGCGGCTGGACGGTCGGCCAGCGCTGGCGCCTGAGCAACCAGGTGAACGTCTACAACGAGAGCCAGTACCTGAAGGACCGCCGCCAGGACAGCGCGGGACTGGTGCACACCTTCGGCATGGACTTCTACCCGGCCCAGGGCTGGAACCTGGGCTTCACCCTGATGGATGGCGAGCTGGAATCCACCGTGGGCCGCATCAACCGCCGTGCGTACAGCGTCAGCGGCGGCCGCACCGATGCGGTGGCGCAGTGGAGCAGCAAGCTGGAGTACCGCCGCGACAGCGGTGCCGAGCAGCGCGAACAGTGGGTGACCACCAACCGCCTGCTGTACAAGCTCAACGAAGACTGGCGCTTCGCCCTGCGCGCGAACTACGCCGACACCCAGGACCGGATCAACCCGGTGGCCGATGCCAAGCTGGTGGAAACCAATGTCGGCTTCGCCTGGCGCCCGCACGACAACACGCGCTGGGCCGGCTTCGGCAAGTTCACCTATCTCTATGACGTGGCGTCGCTGGGCCAGGAGGGCGGCAATCTGTACGACCAGCGCTCGCAGGTGCTGTCGCTGGAGGGCATCCGCCAGATCGGCGAGCGCTGGGAAATGGCCGCCAAGCTGGCTTCGCGCTGGGGCGACTACCGCACCGGCCGCGGCGAGGGCGCCTGGCTGGACAGCCGCGCTGACTTCGCCGCCCTGCAGCTGCGCTACCGCCTGTTCGCGGAGTGGGAAGGGCTGGCCGAGCACCGTTGGCTGAAGGTGCGCGATGGCGGCGTCCGCAAAGGCTGGCTGCTGGGCGTGGACCGGCGGGTGGGCGAGAACTTCAAGGTCGGCGTGGGCTACAACTTCACCGAGTTCAGCGACGATATGACCGAGCTGAAGTACGACCAGAAGGGCTTCTTCCTGAACATGGCCGGGTACTATTGAGGCCGCCCGAGGGCGGTCCTGCGGCCCTGGGCTGAACGACCGGCAACATCGCCGGGCTGAATGGGGTGGCGCCGTGGGATTTTGCGGCCCAAAACGACCATTCATGCACCTGGTTCGCTACAAGTTATTGATTTTAAAAGTATTCGACCATGGTCGAGCCTGCTCGCCATTGTCATCAATTCGCGATAGGGTAGGGATGTTGAATCGCCCAGTGTTCTGTTCACGGAACACTGGAACTTCCTCCCGCTTTAGCAGTCCAAAAGCCGGACTGCTAAGATGAGCCCTATGAGCCAGAACACCTCTACTGCCCTTGTGGCAAACAATCTCCCGATTCCCAGTGCGCTCGGTTCGCTGGACGCCTACATCGGTGCCGTGCACCAGATTCCGGTGCTGTCGGTCGATGACGAACAGGACCTGGCCCGTCGTTTCCGCGACGGTGACGATCTGGACGCCGCACGTGAGCTGGTGCATTCGCACCTGCGCTTCGTGGTGCACGTGGCCCGCGGTTACAACGGCTACGGCCTTGCGCTGGGCGACCTGATCCAGGAAGGCAACATCGGCCTGATGAAGGCGGTCAAGCGCTTCGACCCCGACATGGGCGTGCGCCTGGTGTCCTTCGCCGTGCATTGGATCCGTGCCGAAATGCACGAGTTCATCCTCAAGAACTGGCGCATCGTCAAGGTCGCCACGACCAAGGCGCAGCGCAAGCTGTTCTTCAACCTGCGCAAGTCGAAGACGCGCCTGGGCTGGATGAACGCGGCCGAAGTCAGCGCCGTCGCCAAGGACCTGAACGTGTCCGAGCGCGAGGTCATGGAAATGGAATCGCGCCTGTCCGGCCGCGATATCGGTTTCGATGCGCCGACCGACGAAGACAACGATCATGCGCCGCCGTCGCCGGCTGCGTTCCTGGTGTCCAACGACGAAGATCCGTCGATGGCCTACGAGCGCGAGGACAGCGAAGACAACCAGATGCAGCTGCTGCGCGAAGGCCTGGCCGAGCTGGATGCACGCTCGCGCGACATCATCCGCCGCCGCTGGCTGGATGCCGACAGCAAGGTGACGCTGCAGGAACTGGCCGATGAGTACGGCGTGTCCGCCGAGCGCATCCGCCAGGTCGAGGCGAACGCGCTGAAGAAGATGAAGGCGCTGTTCACCGCGTAAGCGGGAAGACGTTGGAATGAAGAAGGGCCCGGCAATGCCGGGCCTTTTTTGTTTGTGGGGCGCGCGCATCCACGCATGGCGTGGATCTACCCCGGCGGTACGGCATCCGTGGACTCACACCAGACGTGGCGATACGGCGTCCAGTAGAGCCACGCCACGCGTGGCTGCTCTGCGACCGTGCCGTGACGCGATCGGCTTCAGAAGCGCGACTGGATTGCCTCGATCAGATCGCCGATCGACAGCGACGGGCATTGCCTGAAGTCCACGGAATCGAATGTCGCAAGACGTGCCATGACCTGCAGTTCATCGCGCAGTGCGGAGTACTGGATGGCTGTGGCGGGGGTGGCAACGCGCGTGTAGCCATGGCCGGTCCAGTCGTAGACGTGGACGCCGCGCGAGGCCATCGCCAGATAGTCGTCAGGCCGGGGAAGCGTCACGTGCATCACGGCGTCCCCAACCACGGGAAGGTCCATCAGCATCGTTTCAACCTGGAGGATGTCGACGGCGGCGTCTGCCAGAAGCACGGTCGGGATCTCGCCTTTGCCCGCAGTGACGAAGGCGGCAACCGCACCCGTGCGGTCCACGCCCAGCCAGGTGCAATCGATGTCTTCGGGATAGTCCTGCAGATGCGGCATGTCGCCAACTCCTGATGCCGGGGCTTCATCCACGCATGGCGTGGATCTACCCCGGCGGTACGGCATCCGTGGAGCCACGCCAGGCGTGGGTCCACCGCACCCAGTAGAGCCACGCCAGGCGTGGCTGCCCTGATATCGCGCGGACCTCAGCCCTCGCGTGCGATCGCGCGCCAGCCGATGTCGGTGCGGTGGAACTCGTTGGCCCAGGTCACCTTGGCCACGCCGGCATAGGCATTGGCCTGCGCGTCGCGCACGCTGTCGCCCAGCGCGGCCACGCACAGCACGCGGCCGCCGGCGCTGAGCACCTGGCCCTGTGCATCCAGCGTGGTGCCGGCATGGAACACCTTGGCATTGGCGGGCACGTCGTCCAGGCCGGAGATCACGTCACCGGTGATCGGCGCTTCCGGGTAAGGCTTTGCGGCCAGCACCACGCCCAGCGACGGACGTGGATCCCACTGCGCGTCCACCTGGTCCAGGCGGCCATCGATGGCCGCTTCCACCAGGTCCACCAGGTCCGACTGCAGGCGCAGCATCACCGGCTGGGTTTCCGGATCGCCGAAGCGCACGTTGAACTCGATCACCTTCGGCGCGCCGCTGGCATCGATCATCAGGCCGGCATAGAGGAAGCCGGTGAACGGGATGCCGTCGGCGATCATGCCCTGCACGGTCGGGTTCACGACTTCGCGCATCACCCGCGCATGCACCTCGGGCGTCACCACCGGCGCGGGCGAGTAGGCGCCCATGCCACCGGTGTTCGGGCCGGTGTCGCCATCGCCGACGCGCTTGTGGTCCTGCGAGGTGGCCATCGGCAGCGCGTGCACGCCGTCGACCATCGAAATGAAGCTGGCTTCCTCGCCATCAAGGAACTCCTCGATGACCACGCGCGCGCCGGCATCGCCGAAGGCGTTGCCCGAGAGCATGTCACGCACCGCGTCCTCGGCCTCGGCCTGGGTCATCGCCACGATCACGCCCTTGCCGGCAGCCAGGCCATCGGCCTTGACCACGATCGGGGCACCCTTCTCGCGGATGTAGGCCAGCGCCGCGTCCACCTCGGTGTGCACGGCGTAGAACGCGGTGGGGATGTTGTGGCGGGCCAGGAAATCCTTGGCGTAGGCCTTGCTGCCTTCCAGCTGCGCGGCGGCGGCGGTCGGCCCGAAGATGCGCAGCCCGGCGGCGCGGAAGCGGTCGACCACGCCGGCCACCAGCGGCACTTCCGGGCCGACCACGGTCAGCGCCACGCCTTCGGACTGGGCCAGCGCGAGCAGGCCGTCGATGTCGGTCACCTTCACCGCCACGTTGCGGCACTTGTCTTCGTTGGCGGTGCCGGCATTGCCGGGCGCCACGATCACTTCGGTGACACGGGAGGACTGGGCCAGCTTCCATGCCAGGGCGTGTTCGCGGCCGCCAGAGCCGATGACAAGTACGTTCATCACGAGATTCCAGATTGCGTGGGAAGGGAGGGGCGATGTCCCCGGCGGCGCGCGTGGTTCACTCGCAGCCCTCGCGTTGCAGCGCGTCGGGGAAGGAATAGGTCCAGGACTTCGGGTCCAGGGTGAAGCGGTGCGTGCGGCGCACGTTGTTGCCGCCACAGCTGCTGCCGGTTTCCTCGATCAGCAGCGGCCAGATGCGCGCGCTGCGGTTGCTGTCGTCCATGCGCAGTGCGAAGTCGAAGTCGAACATGCGGGTGCGGCAGTCTTCGGCCTGTTCGGCGTCGTCGCAGTCGTAGGCGGCGGTGTTGTCGATGTGGCTGCGCACGCTGCCGGCATCCACCAGACCATTCGGGCCGGGCAGGATGAAGCTCTGCGTCTGCAGCGAATAGCCCTGGCCGTACCAGCCGCTGACGTTGCGGAAGCCGTAGAAATCGCTGCCGAAACGCAGGATCTCGACGCTGCCCGGGCGGCCGCTGCTGCCATAGGTGCCGCCGGTCAGCTCGCCCGCTACCTCGAAGCCATCGCCAGACGGGCGCAGCACGTAGTAGTCGATGGTGCCCGGATCGGCATGGCCGGCGTCGACCACTTCGCCGCACACCGCCAGCAGCTGCTGCCAGCTGTCACCGCTGACCACCGGCTGTTCGGCGCAGACCGCCCAGTCGACCGGGCGGGTGTCGCCGTCCTGAGTCCAGTTGCCGCGCCAGCCGTCGGACAGCTGCGCGTCCTTGCCGTATCGCGCGGTCAGGAAGGCCTGCAGGCGCGCGGTGCGGCTGACATGCCCGGCCGCTGCGGTGCTGGCCGCGGCCGGTGCCTCTGCCTCTGCCGGGGGGGCGGGTGCCGGCTCGGCGGCCGGCTTGCAGCCGGCCAGCAGGGCCGCGCCCATCAGGGCGGGCAGAACCAGGGGCTTGATCGAGACTGCGGACATCCGTGTCGCTCCAGGATCAGTGGCGGAAGTGGCGAACGCCGGTGAACACCATGGCCAGGCCATGTTCGTCGGCGGCGGCGATCACTTCGGCATCGCGCATCGAACCGCCCGGCTGGATGACGGCCTTGATGCCGGCGGCCGCTGCGGCGTCGATGCCATCGCGGAACGGGAAGAACGCATCGGAGGCCATCACCGAACCTTCCACTACCAGGTTCGCGTCGGCCGCCTTGATGCCGGCGATGCGCGCGGAGTAGACGCGGCTCATCTGGCCGGCGCCGACGCCGATCGTGCGGTTGTCCTTGGCGTAGACGATCGCGTTGGACTTCACGAACTTGGCCACGTTCCAGGCGAACAGCAGGTCGGTGAACTGCTTGTCGGTCGGCGCGACCTTGCTGACCACCTTCAGTTCGTCACGGGTCATGCCGCGGTTGTCCGAGGACTGCAGCAGCAGGCCCGAGCCCACGCGCTTGCTGTCGAAGTTGTTCAGGCCATCACCGTGCGGGATGCGCAGCACGCGCACGTTGGCCTTCTTCTGCGCGTATTCCAGCGCGGCCGGCTCGTAGTCCGGGGCGATCAGCACTTCGACGAACTGGCGGTCGAGGATGACCTTCGCGGTAGCGGCGTCCAGCGGCTTGTTGAAGGCGATGATGCCGCCGAAGGCGCTGGTCGGGTCGGTGGCGTAGGCCAGCTCGTAGGCATCGCCGTTGCCGGCACCGACGGCCACGCCGCACGGGTTGGCGTGCTTGACGATGACGCAGGCCGGCGCATCGAACTGGCGCACGCATTCCCACGCCGCATCGGCATCGGCCAGGTTGTTGTAGCTCAGTTCCTTGCCCTGCAGCTGCTGGAACGTGGCCAGTGTGCCCGGCACCGGGTACAGGTCGCGGTAGAACGCGCCGCTCTGGTGCGGGTTCTCGCCGTAGCGCAGGTCCATCACCTTCACGAAGGTGGAATTCATCTGCGCCGGGTACTCGGCACGCGCCGGCACGGCGGCATCGGTGGCGGTGACCGCCGACAGGTAGTTGCTGATGGCCGCGTCGTACTGGGCGACGCGGTTGAACGCCGCCACCGAGAACGCGAAGCGGGTGCTGGCCGACAGCTGGCCGTTGTTGGCCTCCAGCGAGGCCAGCAGTTCGGCGTACTGCGACGGTTCGGTGGCCACCGCCACGCGGGCGAAGTTCTTGGCTGCCGAGCGCAGCATCGCCGGGCCGCCGATGTCGATGTTCTCCACCGCGTCGGCCAGGGTGCAGTCGGCCTTGGCGGTGACCGCCTCGAACGGGTACAGGTTCAGCACCAGCAGGTCGATGGCACCGATGCCGTGCTCGGCCATCACCGCATCATCCAGGCCTGAACGGCCGAGCAGGCCGCCGTGCACCATCGGGTGCAGGGTCTTGACCCGGCCGTCCATCATTTCCGGGAAACCGGTGACGTCGGCCACGTCCTTTACGGCCAGGCCCATGTCGCGAATGGCCTTGGCGGTACCGCCCGTGGACAGCAGCTCGACGCCGCGGGCAGCCAGCGCGGTGGCCAGCTCGGCCAGGCCGGTCTTGTCGGAAACGGAAAGGAGGGCCCGACGGACGGGCAACAGATCAGCAGTCATGGGGACAGGGCAATCGGCAGCGGAGCGGGGCCGATATTGTAGTTCGTGGGGGGCGGTGGCGGGCGCTGCCGGCGCGCTTTGCTGGCCCCGGCAGGGGAAAACGGCCTGCATCGGCATGCCGGGCTGAACACGCCATGGGGTAGGCTATGCCGGAACTGCCAGGGATCAGCGGGTTCAGATCGTGTCGATCTATGCTTTGAAAGGACGTTTCCAGGACCTCTTGCGTCCGGCCGTGCGCGGGCTCTACCGCCTCGGCATCACCGCCAACACGGTGACCGTGGCTGCCGCCGTGGTCTCGCTGCTGGTGGCCGCCGCCGTAGGGTGCTGCGCGCCCACGCAGCCGCTGCTGTACCTGCTGCTGCCGCTGTGGATGCTGCTGCGCATGGCCCTCAACGCCGTGGACGGCATGCTGGCCCGCGAGTTCGGCCAGCAGTCGAAGCTGGGTGCCTACCTGAACGAGTTGTGCGATGTGATCGCCGACGCCGCGCTGTACCTGGCCCTGCTCAGCGTGCCGGACGTGCGGCCGGAGGCGCTGTGGCTGCTGGCCTGGACCGCGGCGCTGAGCGAATACGCCGGCGTACTGGGGCTGATGGTCGGTGCCAGCCGCCGCTACGACGGCCCGATGGGCAAGAGCGACCGCGCCTTCGTGATCGGGGCGCTGGGCCTGCTGCTGGCGTTCGGGTGGGTTGGCGCGATGACGGTCACTGGCGTGGCTGCGGCCATGGCCGCACTGTGCGTGCTGACGATGATCAACCGCGTCGGCCGCGGGCTGCAGGAAGCGGCGCTTCCGCCGCAGTAATCAAGTACATACCAAAAGACAATCTGGACATTGCATGCGTCAGGCGCAGGAACGGGAATTCCACAGCTTCGATCAGGTACCGCTGTTCTACCGGTACTGGGCGAGCACCACCACCACCACGCCGGCCAAGGCCATCGTGCTGCTGCATCGCGGCCACGAACATTCCGGCCGGGTCACCCACCTGGTCGATGAGCTGGACCTGCCCGATACCGCGTTCTTCGCCTGGGATGCGCGCGGCAACGGTCGTTCGCCGGGCGCGCGCGGCGATGCGCCGGGCTTCCCGGCGCTGGTGCGCGACCTGGACAGCTTCATCGCCCACATCGGTGCCGAGCACGGCATCGCGGTGGAGGACATCGTGGTGATCGCGCAGAGCGTGGGCGCCGTGGTTGCCGCCACCTGGGTGCACGATTACGCACCGCGCCTGCGCGCACTGGTGATGGCTTCGCCGGCGTTCAAGGTGAAGCTGTACGTGCCGTTCGCGCGCGCCGGCCTGACCCTGATGCAGAAGCTGCGCGGCAACTTCTTCGTCAACAGCTACGTCAAGCCGCAGTGGCTGACCCACGATCCGGCGCGGGTGGAAAGCTATCGCACCGATCCGCTGATCACCCGACCGATTTCGGTGCGCGTGCTGCTGGGCCTGTACGAAGCGGCCGACCGCATCGTTGCCGACGCGCAGGCGATCAGCGTGCCGGTGCAGCTGCTGGTATCCGGTTCGGATTTCGTCGTGCACCGTGGCCCGCAGGACCGCTTCTACGAGCGCCTGTCCAGCCCGATCAAGGAACGCGTGCACCTGCCGGGCTTCTTCCACGACACCCTCGGCGAACGTGACCGCGCACCGGCGCTGGCGCGCATCCGCAGCTTCATCCAGGCGCGCTTCGCCGAGCCGCTGCGCGAACTGTCGCGGCGCGATGCGCACCGCCACGGGCCGACCTTCGAAGAGTCGGAAATCCTGGCCTGGCCGCCGGAGCGCAACAGCCTGGCCGACCTGCGCTGGCGCGTGGTGCGTGGCGGCTTGCGCGTTGGCGGCACGCTCTCTGAAGGCATCGCGCTGGGCCTGCAGACCGGTTTCGATTCGGGCAGCACGCTGGACTACATCTACCGCGACGAAGCGCGCGGCAAGGGCCCGCTGGGCCGCATGGTCGACCGCAACTATCTCGATGCGATCGGCTGGCGCGGCATCCGCATCCGTGGCCAGCACCTGCAGGAACTGCTGCGCGACGCCGCCCAGCGCCTGCGCGGGCAGGGCACGCCGGTGCGCGTGCTGGACGTGGCCGCCGGCCACGGCCGCTACGTGCTGGAAGCACTGGGCCAGGGCGAACAGCGCGCCGAGCGCATCGTGCTGCGTGATTTCAGCGATCTGAACGTGACCCAAGGCCAGGCGTTGATCGAGCGTCTCGGCGCGTCCGACATCGCCCGCTTCGAGCAGGGTGATGCGTTCGATCCGGTGCAGCTGGCGCAGGTCGACCCGGCGCCGACGCTGGCGGTGGTGTCGGGCCTGTACGAACTGTTCCCCGACAACGATGCGGTGCTGCGCTCGCTGCAGGGCATCGCCGCGACCGTGCCGGTGGGCGGCTACCTGGCCTATACCGGCCAGCCCTGGCATCCCCAGCTGGAATTCATCGCCCGCGCGCTGACCAGCCACCGCGGTGGTGCGGCGTGGGTGATGCGCCGGCGTACCCAGCAGGAAATGGATGAGCTGGTGCGCCTGGCCGGTTTCGAGAAGGTGGCCCAGCGCATCGACGAGTTCGGCATCTTCACCGTGTCGCTGGCGCGCCGGACCGCCTGATGGCGACGCTGGCTGCCACCCCGCTGGCCGCGGCAGGGCGCCCCTGGCGGCGCGCCCTGCTGTGGCTGGTGCTGCTGGGTCCGTTCTTCTTCGCCAGCTATGGCTTCGCCAACTGGATGGCCGGGCGCCACGCCGTGCTGCCGGTGATGGCATTCGCCTGGGAATCGCGCATTCCGTTCGTGCCGTGGACGATCGTGCCGTACTGGTCGATCGATCTGTTCTACGCGATCTCGTTCTTCCTGTGCCGGCAGCGCCTCGAGCTGGACCGGCACGCGCTGCGGCTGTTCAGTGCGCAGCTGATCGCGGTGGCCTGCTTCCTGCTGTGGCCGCTGCGCTTCAGCTTTGAACGTCCGGAGATCGGCGGCGTGTTCGGCTGGCTGTTCGATGTGCTGCTGGGTTTCGACAAGCCGTTCAACCAGGCGCCGTCGCTGCACATCGTGCTGCTGATCGTGCTGTGGGTGAAGTACGCGCAGTACCTGCAGGGCGCGTGGCGCTGGCTGCTGCATGGCTGGGCGCTGCTGATCGGCGTTTCGGTGCTGACCACCTTCCAGCACCACTTCATCGATGTGCCCACCGGGCTGCTGGCCGGCTGGCTGTGCGTGTGGCTGTGGCCGGAGCAGGGCACGCCGCCGCTGCGGGCGTGGCGCACGGCGCGTGATCCAAAGCGCTGGCGCCTGGCCTCGTTCTATCTGCTGGGCGCCGCGGTGCTGCTGGTGCCGGTGGTGCTGATTGGGGGCGCGGCGCTGTGGCTGCTGTGGCCGGTGGTGTCGCTGCTGCTGGTGGCGCTGGCCTATGCCGGGCTGGGCACGGCGGTGTTCCAGAAGCGTGCCGATGGGCGACTGACCATGGCCGCGCGCTGGCTGCTGGCGCCGTACCTGGCCGCGGCCTGGATCAATTCGCGGTTGTGGACGCGTAGTGCGCCGCAGCCGGTGGAAGTGGCCGGTGGCGTGTGGCTGGGCCGCATTCCCTGCGCCGCGCTGCCAGTGCCGTTGCGCGGCGTGGTCGATGCCTGCGCCGAGCTGTCCTGCACGGCGCCGGGCGCAGCCTATGCCAGCGTGCCGATGCTGGATCTGGTGGTGCCCACGCCGGCGCAGCTGGCCGAGGCCGCCGATGCCATCGAAGCCCTGCGTGCGCAGGGGCCGCTGCTGGTGTGCTGCGCGCTGGGCTACTCGCGCAGTGCGGCCAGCGTCGCCACCTGGCTGCTGCGTACCGGCCGGGTGTGCAGCGCCGCCGAGGCGGTGGCGCGGGTGCGTGCCGCACGGCCGTCCATCGTCCTGCATGACGTTCACCTACAGGCCATCGCGGCCGCCGCCACACGGGAGAGCAACGCATGAGTACCGCTGCCGATCTGCCGATGATGCACCTGCTGCTGCGCCAGGGCCGGCTGCCTGCCGCGCTGTCACTGGGCCTGCTGCTGGTGGCGCTGTTGCTGCTGGGCATCGAGCCCGGTCTGGCGATGTTCGCCGCCGGCCTGCTGCTGCTGAGCGTGGCCGTGGGCGTGGTGCAGGCGTACTACGCCGTGCGCGTGCAGCTGGATGCCAGCCTGCTGCAGCTGCTGCTGCGCGAACACCTGCAGGGCGATGCCGCGGCCGAGCGCGTGGACGCGGCCCTGCACACCGCCGGCCTGCGTCGCCGCGATGCGCAGGCGCCGGTGCGCGGCTGGGACGTACGCTGGATCGGCATGCGCCGCCTGCTGGTGCGCCAGTACGTGGCCACGCTGCTGCAGTTTTCGGTGCTGCTGCTGGCCGTGCTGTGGCCGCAGACCTGAGCGGAGATAACGATGTTTGCTGAGCTGATCGCCCGCGCCTGCAGTGGCGCGATCCATGTGGTGACCGGTGCGCGCGCGCTGTGGATCGGCTGTGCGCCGTCCAGCGAACACCGCGTGTACTACGGCAACCACGCCAGCCATGGCGATTTCGTGCTGATCTGGTCGTCGATGCCGCCGGCACTGCGTCGCCAGGTGCGGCCCGTCGCCGCCGCCGAATACTGGCAGGGCGATGCGCTGCGCCGTTACCTGATCGATGCGGTGTTCAACGGCGTGCTGGTCGAGCGCGACGCCGCGCGGCGCCAGCAGGATCCGCTGCAGGGGCTGCGCGATGCGGTGGACGAAGGATGTTCGCTGATCCTGTTCCCGGAAGGCACGCGCAACATCGGCGATGAACCGCTGCTGCCGTTCAAGAGTGGCATCTATCATCTGGCGCGGCAGCGCCCGGAACTGGAGTTCGTACCGGTGTGGATCGACAACCTGAAGCGGGTGATGCCCAAGGGGCGTTTCCTGCCACTGCCGCTGCTGTGCACGGCGACCTTCGGCACGCCGCTGCGGCTGCAGGCCGATGAGGACAAGGCCGCGTTCCTCGCGCGCAGCCGCCAGGCGCTGCTCGACCTGGCACCGAACGGAGGCCGCGCATGAGCTTCCTGCTGGATGTATCCGGCGACCTGGCCACGCAGAGCGTTGGCCAGCAGACCGGCCTGCTGTTTGCCGGTGTCGGCGCGGTGCTGGTGCTGGCCACGCTGGTATCGGAGACGCTGCGCTGGCGCCAGCGCGAGAACCCCAGCGCGGTCATCGCCAACCTGGTCTCGCGCATCCGCGCGTGGTGGGTGATGGCGATTGTCGTCGGCGGTGCGCTGCTGTTCGGCCGCGCCGGGGTGATCGTGCTGTTCGCGATCATCTCGCTGTTCGCGCTGCGCGAATTCATCACCCTGGCGCCCACGCGCTCGGGTGATTACTACGCGCTGCTGGCCGCGTTCTACATCGTGCTGCCGTGGCAGTACTACCTGGTGTGGATCGACTGGTACGGCATGTACACCCTGCTGATTCCGGTCTATGCGTTCCTGTTCCTGCCGATCCTGTCGACCATCGGCGGCGACACCACCCACTACCTGGAACGCACGGCCAAGGTGCAGTGGGGGCTGATGATCTGCGTGTTCTGCATTTCGCACGTGCCGCTGCTGCTGAACCTGCACGTGCCCGGCCACGATCCCTCACGCAACGTGCTGCTGTTCGCCTTCCTGGTGATCGTGGTGCAGTCCTCGGACGTGCTGCAGTACATCTGGGGCAAGCTGCTGGGCAAGCGCCTGATCGCCCCGAAGCTGTCGCCGTCGAAGACGGTGGAAGGCTTCGTCGGCGGCGTGCTCAGTGCCAGCGCGCTGGGTGCGGCGCTGTGGTGGATCACCCCGTTCACACCGCTGCAGGCGTTCGGCCTGTCGCTGTTGATCAACCTGATGGGATTCTGGGGTGGCCTGGTGATGTCGGCGATCAAGCGCGACCGCGGCATCAAGGACTGGGGCCACATGATCGAGGGCCATGGCGGCATGCTCGACCGGCTGGATTCAGTGTGCTTCGCCGCGCCGGTGTTCTTCCATGTGGTGCGGTATTACTGGAAGGCCGGCGGCGCGGGGTGATTCCGCCGGGCGTTCATCCACGCATGGCGTGGATCTACTGGCGGGCGATGACGATTGACCTGCTTCTGTAGAGTCGAGCCATGCTCGACTGCTCTTCGCCGATTGCCTGGTACAGAAGCAGTCGAGCATGGCTCGACTCTACACATCGGCGCGCTTACGCGCTGATGCCGTATTCCTTCAGCTTCTTGCGCAGCGTGGCGCGGTGGATGCCCAGCATCGCCGCGGCGCGGCTCTGGTTGCCTTCGCAGTGGTTGAGCACTTCCACGAACAGCGGAATCTCCATCTCGCGCAGCACGATCTCGTAGACATCGTCCGCGTCGCAGCCATCGAGGTCACGCAGGTAGCGGCGCACGGACTGGGCGACGTGTTCACGCAGCGGTGGCCGGGCAGCGCCACGACTGTTGTCAGGACGAGAAAGGACAGCGTTCAAGGGGGGTTCCCGATTCGGTGGCCCGTGCGCGCGGAGCGCGCGGCCGGACGAGGTGGTGGCGGCCAGTCTAGCGCGAGCGTGCCCGACCTGCCACGGCTGGACGCCTTCGTCCCGCTCAGAGGAACTCGAAGGTGAATGCGACCGTGGAGGCCGCAGGCTCCTGTACGCGGAAGGCGATGCGTGCGCTCTGCCCCGGTTCCAGCAGGGCCGCACCGGGGTTCTCGCCCAGGTACTGCGCGGGCGGGAACACACCGGTGCCGATCACCCGGCCATCGGCATCGGCCAGTGACAGGCGCAGGTCGGGCCATGCCTGCGCCCAGCGCGCATCGTTGCGGATGCTGGCCTGGACCTGCAGTACACCGGCCTGCCCGGGCAGCGGGCGGATCTCGCGGCTGGTCATGGTCAATGCGGTCGGTTCGCGCCACGCCGGCAGGCTGCAGCGCAGGACACCGCACAGCGCACTGACCCACGGGCGGTGGCCGGCATCGGCGGCCAATCGCGTTCTGTCGGCCAGCACGCTCTGCAGCACCAGCAGCAATGCCAGCACGGCTACCAGGGCCCAATGCCAGCGCGGCGTCGGCAGGGCACGCGGGCGGGCGCCGAGGAAACTGGGCGCATCGCTGGCCGGTGCGGCCGACGCGGGCGCGTCGATGCGGGAGGACGTTTCGATGACAGTGTCATCGGACTGTCGCGTCTGCGGCGGTGGCGCTGTGTCGACCACCGGTTCGGCCGGCCGTTGCAACGGCGCCGTCTGATCGACAGCGGCATCCGTCGTGTCGTCAGCGGGTTGCTGCGCCTGCCCGATGTCGGGCGGCGCATCGGTTCCCGGCGCGGAACGCAGGAAGGTGGCAAGCGGACGACGCGGCGGGTTCGGCTCGGACATGCTCAGGGCGCGGGCTCGGATCCAGCGGTCATTCAACCACGATCAGGCGCGGCGTACGCCGGTGATGCGCATCCAGTCGCCGTCCTGGGTGGCCTGCAGGTCGTCGAACCATGCCGCGTAACGCTGCAGCAGTTCGCCTTCCTGGCCATGCAGGATGCCCGACAGGGCGATGCGGCCACCGGCAGCGACGCGTGCGGCCAGCAGTTCGGCCAGTGCATCGAGTGCCGAGGCGAGGATGTTGGCGACCACGATCGGGTAGGTGGCCACCGGTTCGTCCTGCGGCAGGTACACGTGCATGCGGGCCTGCTCGCCATTGCGCTCGGCGTTGTCGGCGGTGGCGATCAGGGCCTGCGGATCGTTGTCCACGCCGATCGCTTCGCCGGCACCCAGCTTCAGCGCCGCCAGGGCGAGGATGCCCGAGCCACAGCCGAAGTCGAGCACGCGCTGACCCTGCAGCAGGCCATCCACGGCCAGCTGGTCCAGCCAGCGCAGGCACAGCGCGGTGGTCGGGTGGGTGCCCGAGCCGAATGCCAGGCCCGGGTCCAGGCGGACCACGGCGGCGTCGGCGGCCTGCGCCGCCTCCGGCAGTTCATGGTTCCACGGCACGATCCAGGTGCGGCTGCCGAAATCCATCGGCTGGAACTGGTCCAGCCAGGCGCGTTCCCAGTCTTCGTCCTCGACCGCGCGGAAGCTGCCGCCGGTCCAGTCCAGCTCCGGGTCGAACGCTTCCAGCGCCGCCAGCAGCAACAGCGCGTTGCTGTCGGCCGGGAACAGCGCGCTCAGCACCAGGGTGTCCCACAGCGGGGTTTCGCCCACGCCCGGCTCGAGGATGGCCTGTTCGTTGCTGGTGTCGGCCTCGGCATCGAGCAGGGTGACTGCCAGCGCGCCCACGTCCTCCAGCGCGTTCTCATAGCGGGGCTGGGTGGCTTCGGTGCAGCGCAGGGTCAGTTCCAGGAACGGCATGGCGGTGGGGGGCAATCGCGGGAAAGGGGGCCATGCTAGACCATCCGGCCGTCTCCGTATCCCCTGAGATGCCGGCCGGGGCTGAACGAGGCTGATTCAGACAGGCCTCCCGGGCCTTGCTAAACTTGGCGCTTTCCTGCCCGACGTGCCGTAACCGACCGCCGATGGCTCTCGCCCCGACCCTGAAAACCTGGTTGCTCGTGCTGCCGGCCGTGGCCGTGCTGGGCGTGGCCGGTTATCGGGCCAGTGGCCATGGCCACGCTGCGCAGGTCGATGTGGGCGCGCCGGTGGCGGTGTCCGCCGCCAGCGTGCAGGACGCGCTGGAACCGGTGATGCCTGAAGCGCTGGCCCGCCGCCTGGCTGGCTTCGAGCGCGGCAGCGCGCTGCCTTCGGGCCTGCCGCTGGACATCCGCGCCGACATCGAAGGCGAGACCGATCTGTTCGCCTACGCGCAGCGCCTGAAGGCGCAGGCCGAGCAGGGCAATCATGAAGCGCGGTGGATGCTCAGCCGGGTCTACGACTACTGCGCGCAGTACGCGGTCGATCCCGGTGGCTACCGCCTGGACAACAACGTGCTGGCCGGCCTCGGCCTGAGCGCGGCGCCGGCGATGGTGCAGGCGCGCGAGCGCGTGGCGCAGCGCTGCGGTGGCTTCGTGCCGGGCGACAAGCTGGGCCCTTCGCTGGTGTTCAACGAACGCCGGCGTGCCGCCCTGCAGGGCAACCTGGCCGCCGAAGCCGCGCTGTTCGCCGAGGGCGAGCCGCTGCACAGCAATGACCAGTACCGCCGCGATCTGGTGGAGCGCGTACGTACCTCGCGCGACCCGGAGGCCTACATGGCCCTGGCGCCGGGCATGGGCGTGCGCGCTGCTGGCGACAAGGCGCTGGCCAACATGGTGGCCGGCGAGCAGCTCAGTGAGATGGCGTGGCGGGTGGCTGCCTGCCAGCTCGGTCTACCGTGTGGGGCCGACAGCGTGCTGATGAACAGTTACTGCGCGAATGGAGGGATCTGTTCGCAGGATGGTACGCAGGATTTCCAGGATTTCGTGTATGACGCTGCTGTATCGCGGCAAGGTGCGGGGAAGATGAACGAATGGATCAAGCAATTGATTGGAAAGAGGAACGGGCAATGAATTACCGTCGACTCCTGCACGGGGCCAAGTTCTGGTTCTGGGTGGCGTTGTTTGTCGCGTATTCGGCCGGCGCGGTTGGCCTGCTGATGATCGACACCTACGAGGATCGCTACCGGCACCTTTCCAAGGTTGAACTGACCTCGGTGAAGGCGCAGGAAGACGTGCGCCGCGCCGGTGCCAGCCAGGTGGCTGCGGTGTACCGCGCGCAGAGTGGCGCGCCGTTTGCCTCGCTGCCGGCCGGCAGCACCTTCCAGGTGGTCTGGCCCGATGGCTCGACCGAAACCATGGTGATCGTCGATCCGACCTCGCCCAACGGCGTGCGCCCGCTGGCCGAAACGCAGATTCCGGCCGAAGTCGCTGACAAGCGCTGACGCGTGCCCGGTAGCGCCGGGCCATGCCCGGCGGTGTTGCGTGCCGATGCCACATTGCAGGTCCGCCGGGTATGACCCGGCGCTACCGAAAACGCTACAGGAAACAGGCAACAGAAAAGGGCGGGGAAATCCCCGCCCTTTTCGTGTCCAGCCGCTGGCGCTGATCAGGTCAGTGCGATCGGCTTGTTCTTGCGTTCGGCCAGGCGCTTTTCCAGGTAGTGGATGTTCTGCCCACCGGCCTGGAAGCCCTTGTCGCGCATGATGCGCTGCTGCAGGGCCACGTTGGTCTTGATGCCGTCCACCACCATCTCGCTCAGCGCCACGCGCATGCGGGCGATGGCGGTCTCGCGGTCCGGGCCGTGCACGATCAGCTTGCCGATCATCGAGTCGTAGTTCGACGGCACGCGGTAGCCACTGTAGATGTGGGTGTCCACGCGCACGCCGGGGCCGCCCGGCGGATGGAAGCCGGTGATGGTGCCCGGGCTCGGCACGAAGGTTTCAGCATCTTCGGCGTTGATGCGGCACTCGATGGCATGGCCGCTGAGCACCACGTCGCTCTGCTTGATCGACAGCTTCTGGCCGGCGGCGATCTTCAGCTGCTCGGCCACCAGGTCGATGCCGGTGACCATTTCGGTGACCGGATGCTCCACCTGGATGCGGGTGTTCATTTCGATGAAGTAGAAGCGGCCGTCTTCGTACAGGAACTCGAAGGTGCCGGCGCCGCGGTAGCCGATGCGCACGCAGGCTTCGGTGCAGACCTTGCCGATCTCATCGCGCTGTTCGGCGCTGATGCCCGGTGCCGGTGCTTCTTCCACCACCTTCTGGTGGCGGCGCTGCATCGAGCAGTCGCGCTCACCCAGGTGGATGGCGTTGCCCTGGCCGTCGGCCAGCACCTGGATCTCCACGTGGCGCGGGTTCTCCAGGAACTTCTCCATGTAGACCTCGCCATTGCCGAACGCAGCCTTGGCCTCGCTCTTGGTGGTTTCGATCGAGGTCTTCAGCGAGGCTTCGGCGTGCACCACGCGCATGCCGCGGCCACCGCCGCCGCCCGCCGCCTTGATGATGACCGGGTAGCCGATCTCACGGGCGATCTTGGTGTTGGCAACGATGTCCTCGCCCAGCGGGCCGCCCGAGCCGGGCACGCACGGCACGCCGGCGGACTTCATCGCGCGGATGGCTTCGACCTTGTCACCCATCATGCGGATGGTGTCGGCCTTGGGGCCGATGAAGATGAAGCCGGACTCCTCCACGCGCTCGGCGAAGTCGGCGTTCTCCGACAGGAAGCCGTAGCCCGGGTGGATGGCCTGGGCGTCGGTGACTTCGGCCGCGGCGATCAGCGCCGGGATGTTGAGGTAGCTCTGCGGCGACGGTGCCGGGCCGATGCAGACCGACTCGTCGGCCATGGCCACGTGCTTGAGGTTGCGGTCGACCGTGGAGTGCACGGCCACCGTGCGGATGCCCAGGGTGTGGCACGCGCGCAGGATGCGCAGCGCGATCTCCCCTCGGTTGGCAATGACGACTTTGTCGAGCATGGCGTGCCCCTCAGCCGATCACGAACAGCGGCTGGTCGAACTCCACCGGCTGGCCGTTCTCGCCCAGGATGGCGACGATGGTGCCGGACTTGTCGGCTTCGATCGGGTTGAACATCTTCATCGCTTCGATGATGGCCAGGGTCTCGCCTTCCTTGACCTGCTGGCCAACGGCGACGAAGGCCGGCTTGTCCGGAGCGGCCGAGGCGTAGAAGGTGCCGACCATCGGCGAACGCAGCACGTGGCCTTCCGGCAGGGCCGGGCCCGGCTTGGCGGTGCCGCCGGTGGAGGCTTCGGTCGGCGACTGCATCGGCATGGCCTGCGCAGCCGGGGCAGCCGGAGCGGCGTACACCGGGGCCGGCATCGGTGCGGCATAGCCGGCCACCGGGGCGCGCGACAGGCGCACGGACTCTTCGCCTTCCTTGATTTCGATTTCAGCCAGGTTCGACTCTTCCAGCAGGTCGATCAGCTTCTTGATTTTGCGCAGATCCATGAGGGCCTCTTTGGTTTCTATCTAGGTGAGGTAGAGCGCCGGCTGGCGCCCGGGTCGACAATCAGGTGGCGGACACCCGCAGCAGCGCCGCGTCCATCGCGTAGCGGTAGCTGTCGGCGCCGAAGCCACACACCACGCCCACCGCCTTGTCGCTGAAATAGCTGTGCTGGCGGAACGGTTCGCGGGTGTGCGGGTTGGACAGGTGGATCTCGATGAACGGCACGGCCACCGCCGCCAGCGCATCGCGCAGGGCGACCGAGGTGTGGGTGAAGGCGGCCGGGTTGATCAGGATGAACGTGGTACCGTCGGAGCGCGCGGCCTGCACGCGGTCCACCAGCACGTGTTCGGCGTTGGACTGCAGGCTTTCCAGCGCATGCCCGGCCGCAGCGGCCTGGGCGGCCAGCGCCTGGTCGATGTCGGCCAGCGTGGTGTGCCCATAGACCTCCGGCTCGCGGGTGCCGAGCAGGTTGAGGTTGGGGCCATGCAGGACCAGCAGCTTCGCCATGGAATCCGATCAACAGGAAAGGGCGGCAGTCTGGCGGAACCTGTGGATGCTGTCCAGTTCGGCGAAATTGCAGGTGTTTAAAGCAATCGTTTGAAAATCGTGGAAGCGCTTGCGGCCGTATGGGTGGCGCCGGATCAAGGCCCGCTGAACGCCATGGCGGCGGGGATGCCCGCACAAAGGCCGACGATGGCGTAGATCCACGCTCGCCCGTGCCCGGTAGTTCCACACCATGCGTGGATGACCACGTCCGCGCCCGGTAGATCCACGCCATGCGTGGATGGCCGCCGCCGGACTCAGGTCTCCAGCGGCACCGTCGGCACCACGTTCGGGAACACCTCTTCCAGCGCCTCGGTCTCGCCGGGTTTCGGCGCCGGCCAGTTGTAGGCGTTCACCGGCTGCGCGCGGTTCACCCACAGCGCGTAATACAGATGGTCGGCACGGCCATCGCCGGTATTGGGGTGGATGAGGATGGTCAGGCCCAGGCTGTTGAGCTGCAGCCACGGCACCAGCACCGGCAGCAGGTCGTTGCTGAAGCCGAAATAGAACGAGGGCGTGACATGCGGGCCGCGCGGTTCCAGGTTCCAGTTGCCCAGTTCCACCGGGAAGCGCTCGGCCGCCCAGCGCCGCAGCAGGGCGGCCTTCTGGTAGCTGTCTTCGTCGAAATAGATGTGTGCGTGGTAGCTCTTGATATCGGTATAGGCACGCGGCCGGCTGGGCAGCGGCGACTCGCCCGGACGCACGCTGGCCGGGCGCGGTGTCGCTTCGGCGGCCGTGTCCTGGCCCCAGGGGCTGTGGCCCTGCGCCGGCGGCGGCACGATCGGGCGGAAGCCGGGGCGGCCGGGTTCGGTGGTGTTGGGCGCGGCGCTGGCCGTGCTCGCAGCGGCCAGCCCGCCCATCGCCACGCCCGCCGAGGCGATCAGGCGCCGGCGTACGGGTGAAAGCAGGTCGGCCCATCCGGCGTCTTCGGCCGCGTCAAAGGGTGGGGCAGGGGTATGCGGCGGCATGGCCAGCGTCCTGGTGGCGGAGCCGCCACGCTCGGCGATGGTGGCCGCGCCGTCCAATAAGCAGCAGGCATCAGGTGATGCCGCGCATCTTCCGGGCGTCGCCGCGATGCGCTACAACGTGCGACTGCACAACGGACGTGGCCCATCAATGAAGTGGCGTGAACCCTGGCTGCTGGGACTGCGGCACCAACCGCGATTCAACCCTTTCCAGTGGCAGGTACTGAAAAGCGCGCTGGTGTGCAGCGGAATTTTCGCTGTCCTCGGGGTGCTGACGGTGCTCACCCGGGAACGCAGTGCGAGTGATATCGCCCTGTCGCTGGCGATCTGCGTCGGCATGGGGCCCGCAATCGCGTTGCTGACCTACATCTTTTACTGGCTCAGTCCGCGCAAGGTCGATCACGGACCAAATGGCATCGTCATCATCAAGGGCGAGAGCATTCTGCTCCTGCCATGGCAGGCCATTGCCAGCTACGGTTTCGTCACGGTGGAGGGCGAAGGCGCACTGAGCCTGCGCGATCATGCCGGCGTCGATCATCGGGTGTTCCTGTCCGACCGGATAAACCGCACGGTGATCGAGCGGACGCTGCGCGAGCACACCGGCCTGGCCCCGGGTCTCCCACGTTGAGTCGTGCCCGCGGCCGGGCTAGGGTGGCCGGGCCATGCACCGGACCTTCGCCATGACCGCTGTTGACACCGAGACCGCCCGCCGCCGCGCTGCCTTCCGCCAACTGCACGCCCAGGGCTGCTTCGTGCTGCCCAACCCGTGGGACGTGGGCAGTGCGCGCTACCTGCAGCGGCAGGGCTTCCAGGCGCTGGCCACCACCAGTGCCGGCTGCGCGTGGAGCGAGGGCCGGCCCGATGGTGCCGTTTCGCTGGAAGCCACGCTGGAACACCTGCGGCTGATGGCGGGTGCGACGTCGCTGCCGTTGAACGCGGACTTCGGTGATGGTTTCGGCGCGACGCCAGACGAGGTCGGCGCAGCGGTCACCGCCGCCTTGGAAACCGGCATCGCCGCGCTGTCCATCGAAGATGCCAGCGGCGTGGCGGGGGCGCCGCTGCGGCCGCTGGAGGAGGCCGTGCAGCGCCTGGCGGCTGCGCGTGCGGCCATCGACCGTGCCGGTGCCGACGTCCTGCTGGTGGGGCGTGCGGAGAACTTCTTCGTCGGCGTGCCCGATCTGGAAGACACCCTGCAGCGGCTGCACGCCTATGCCGCCGCCGGCGCCGACGTGCTGTACGCACCGGGCATCACCACGCGCGAGCAGATCGCGGCGGTGGTTGCGGCCGCAGGACCGAAGCCGGTGAACCTGCTGGTCGGTGGGCCCACGCCGCTCACCTTGCAGGAGATCGCCGCGCTGGGCGTGCGCCGGGTCAGCCTGGGCGGGGCCCTGGCGCGCGCGGCATGGGGCGGGCTGATGCACGCCACGGATCCGATCCTGCGCGACGGCCGTTTCGATGGCCTGCAGCAGGCCGCCGCGGGCGCGGCACTGAACGACCTGTTCCGCTGAGGCCATGGACAACGTCACCGCCTACGCGGCGCTGGTGAGGGAGATGGAGGCGCTGCGCCAGGCGCCGGGGCTGCTGGCCCGCGTCGACGGTCCGGCGCTTGTACGCGTGCTGGAGCGCGACGAGGGACCGCTGGAGCTGGAGATCCTCGTGCGCTGGCAGGATGCCGGACACACGGCGCTGCGGCTGGAGGGCCACGCGCGGGGCGCCAGCACGTGGAGCCACCAGCACCTGCAGGAAACCCTGGTCGTGCGACTGCAGGACCTGGAATAGATCCACGCCATGCGTGGATGGGGTCGGAGCCGTTCGTTGCACGAAGGGATCCGACCCCGTTACTTCCTCAGAACCGCGCGGTCAGGCCGACGAAGAACGTACGCGCGCCGCCGTCGTAGTTGTTGCCTTCCTCGATCGTGGACACGTCGCCCAGGTTCTGCACGCCCGCGCGCAGGGTCAGGTTTTCGTTCACGTCATAGCCGGTCACCAGATCCACCGTGGTGTAGGCCTTGGCGAACGTCGCGCTGGTGGAGGACACCAGCTGCTTGCCGATGTGCTGTGCGCTCAGGTTCAGCGACCAGGCATCGGTCACGTCCCAGTTCAACGAGGTGTTGCCGGTGATCTTCGGCACCACCAGCAGGCTGGCGCCGGTGGTGCGGTTCTTCGATTCCAGCATGCGCGTGGCGTTGGTGGTCCAGCTGACACGCTCGTGCAGCGGCACGGTCACGCTGGCTTCGATGCCACGCGTGCGGGCCTTCTGCACGTTCTGCGCCACGGTCCACCAGAAGCCGTTGACGAAGCTGGTGGTCTGGCCGGAGATCTCGCGCAGCGGAACCTGCTGGATCTTGTCGTCGAAGTCGGTCAGGAAGTAGGTCGCCGATGCGGACCAGCCGTTCTTGTCGTAGCCCAGTCCCAGCTCGTAGTTGGTGCTGGTTTCCGGTTTCAGGTTCGGGTTGCCGGCCATGTAGCAGCCGGTGGTGCCATCGGCGCTCACCGAGCGGCTGGTCCAGCCTTCGGCGGTCAGTGCCGTGCAGCCGTTGCCGCCGGACTGGGTCGCCGCACCGGCCGTACCCTGCTTCAGGTTCGGCGCCTTGAAGCCCTGCGACACGCCACCGCGCACGGTCCATGCATCGCCCGGATGCCACACGCCGTAGATGCGCGGGCTGATGTTGTCATCGTAGTTGTCGGTGTTGTCCCAGCGCAGGCCCACGGTCAGCACGAAGCGCTCGTGCAGGGTGATGTGGTCCTCGGCGAACAGCGCCCACGAATCGGCTTCGCTCACCGGACTGATGCGGCCGCTGCCGGTCCAGGTCACCGGCACGGTGCCGATCGTGTCCGGGTTCTCCAGCTCCTCGCGCTTCCATTGCGCACCCACGTTGAGGGTCTGCTCGAAGCCCCAGTGGAAGCCGTGGGTAAAGGCGGTGTCGAACACCGTCTCCTTGGAGTGGGTGCCCAGCACGCTGCCCTTGTCCTTGTAGTCGTTCTGCACCAGCGTGCTCTTGGACGTGGTGCTGTCGCCGTAGCGGCCGTCGTGGCTGACGACATATCCGGTCTGCACCAGCTTGGACAGGCCCCAGGCATACACATCACCGGCACCGGTGTTGCGCTGTTCGCCGCGCGAACCTTCCAGGGTCAGCGCGTGATCGTCGTTGAGGCGCCAGTGGAACTGCAGGTTGGCGTTCTGCGCCTTGTTGCCGGGCGTCTGCCGCGCACCGGTATCGGACTTGTGGTCGGTGACGTTGGCACCGATGCGCACGCCCAGGTTCTCGGTCAGCGGGCCACTGAACAGCGCGCCCATCTGCGTGGTGTCACCGCGCGTGTCCGAGTCGGGCATGCTGTGGTTGAGGGTGACCGAGCCGCCCCAGTGGTCGCTGATCTTGCGGGTGATGATGTTGATCACGCCACCCATCGCATCCGAGCCGTACAGCGAGGACATCGGGCCGCGCACCACTTCGATGCGCTCGATCATGTCCGGCGACAGCCAGTTCAGATCCTGCGGACCGAGGTCGTCGCGGTAGTTCACGCCGGAGGAATTGCCCTGGCGGCGGCCGTCGATGAGGATCAGCGTGTACTGCTCGGGCAGGCCGCGCAGGCGGATCTTCGACTGCGCGCCGGACAGTGCATAGCCGCCGGTCACGCCCGGCACGGTGCTCAGCAGCTGGCCGATGCTGGTGACCGGCTTGCGCTCGATCTCCTCGCGGGTGATGACGCTGATGCTGGCCGGCGCATCCTTGATCCACTGCTGGGCGCCGGTGGCGGTGACCACCACGGTGTCCATCTGCTTGGCCGACGAAGCGTCGGCAGCGGCATCAGCGTGGGCGGTGCTGGCCAGCGCAAAACCAATTGCGGCGGTCAGGGCGGCAACGGAACGACGGGATTTCAGAACGGCATGCGACATCGCGCAGTACTCCTGTTGAGGGTCCACTGGCGATGGCTGGGACGTCCGTGTGTGGGGGTTTCAGAATTCCTTAACAATCGTATCACGAATCATTCGCATTTGACGTTTGGTGACATATCGATGTCCGCTTGGGCGGCAGCCCAGGGAGAGCCAGCGCGCCGAAATCAGCGTCCTGCGGGGTGTACTGGTGGAATTTCTGCCGCTAGTTACCATTGGTAACTAATCAATCCGCGGGTCTTTCCCCATGCACAGCCTCATCGTCGTCGCCCATCCCGATTCCGCTTCGCTTACCCATGCCGTTGCCGCGCGCATCGGACAGTCCATCACCGATGCCGATGCGCGCAATAGCGTGACCCTCGCCGACCTCGCCGCCGAGGGTTTTGATCCCCGCTTCAACGCCGCCGATATCGGCCTGTTCAAGCAGGGCGCGGCGGTGCCGGCCGACGTGGCCGCCGAACATGCGCGGCTGGATGCCGCCGACACGCTGGTGCTGGTGTATCCGCTGTACTGGTGGTCGTTCCCCGCGCTGCTGAAGGGCTGGATCGACCGGGTGTTCACCCAGGGCTGGGCCTACGCCGACGGTGCCGACGGCAAGGTGGAAAAGAAACTGCAGCGGCTGCAGGTGCACCTGGTCGGCATTGGCGGTGCGGGCGCGGAGATGATCGAACGCCGCGGTTACGGTGCGGCAATGAAGACACAGATCGACATGGGCATCTTCGATTACTGCGGTGCCACCGTGCACTCGTCCACGCTGCTGCTGGATGCCGACAGCGGCCAGGCCGCGGCGCATCTGCAGACCGCCACGGGCATCGGCCGTACCATAGGCACACCTGCCTGATGATGTAGAGCCGCTGCATGTCCACCGCCGCCACGCCCACCCGTCGCCGGATGTCACGCGAACAGCGTGGCCGCCAGCTGCTGGACGTGGCCTGGACACTGGTGGGCGGCGAGGGCACCGATGCCCTCAGCCTGGGACGCCTGGCCGAGGCGGCCGGCGTGACCAAGCCGGTGGCCTACGATCACTTCATCACCCGCAATGGCCTGCTGGCCGCGTTGTATGCGGACTACGACCAGCGCCAGACCGCCGTGTTCGATGCGCGCATCGGCGCGGCACCGGCGCGCCTGCACGAGCGTGCGCAGGCCATCGCGTCGGGCTACATCGACTGCGTGCTGTCGCAGGGCAGCGACATCCAGGCGATCCTCGCCGCGTTGGCCGGTTCGCCCGAGCTGCGCGACGTGCGCCACCGGTACCAGCAGGACTTCGTCGAGCAGTGTGCGCAGTGGCTGGGCCCGTTTGCCGCTGGCGGCGATGTGCCCGTGGCCGGGCGCTGGGCGATCCTTGGCGCCGCCGAAGCACTGTCCGAGGCGGTGGCTGCCGGCGCACTGCTGCAGCCGGATGCGGAAGCGGAACTGCAACGGCTGATCGTCGAAACCGTCAGCCGCGCGCGCTGATCGCCGCGTCGCGCTGCAGCTGCGCGAAACCGTCCTGCAGGCATTGCTGCACCCACGCGTTGCGCGCTTCCCGCGTGGGCGCGCCGAGGGTGACGTTGATCAGCCGGTGCGTTGCCTCTTCGCTGTCGCGGCACGCGGTCGCCGCCAGGCAGAAGCCCGCCGCGCGGGTATAGCCGGTCTTCAGCCCATCGATGCCATCCGAGCCCAGCAGCGTGTTCTGGTTGTCCTTGCAGAACGTGCCGTGGCTGAAGTGGCGCTGCGCGGTGATGGCCAGCACCTGCGGATGATCGGCCAGCAGTCGCGCGGCAAGCATCGCCATGTCATGCGCGGTCGATACATGGCCCGGCGTGGTGATGCCCGAGACCGAGACGAAGTGCGTATCGCGCAGGCCCATGCGCGCGGCGGTGTCATTCATGCGCTGCACGTAGGCAGCCTCCGAACCTTCCAGGTGGCGGGCCAGCGCCAACGCGGCATCGTTGCCGGAGACGATCATCAGGCCTTCCAGCAGGTGGCCCAGGGTGACGGTCTCGCCCGGCACCAGGCCCATCCGCGTTTCATCGGCGGCCACCGTGTGCACGTCATGCGCATCGATCACGGTGCTGTCCGTCCACGCATGACCCTCGCGCGCGATGGCCTCATAGGCCACATGCGCGGTCATCAGCTTGGTCAGCGAGGCGGGCGCGCGCGGCAGCCTGGCCTCGTGCTGCTGCAGGGTGTGCAGCGTGGCCGCATCCACGGTGATCGAAGAAAGTGCCGGTATCGGCGAAGCAGGCAGTGACATCATCAACACGATAACGCGCAGCACGCAGGGCGAAAAGCCGCACGAATCTGCAACATTGCAATGATATAACGTGCCGCTGTTGGCGGTGTCGCCGCCTTTCGTACTGCAGGAATCTCCATGACCCGACCCCTCGCGCGACGCTGGCTGTGCCCGTCGATCCTGGCGGCGCTTGCCGCGCTCACTGCCTGTCAGCCGACGACGCGCCCCGATGCGCAGGCGGCCACCGCAACGACCGCCGAAGCGCGCCCGCACAACGTCATCGTGATGATCAACGACGGCGCCGGTTGGGGGACCTGGGATGCGGCGGCCTACTGGCAGTACGGCAGCCGCGAAGGCGCACCGTATGCGGATTTCCCGCAGCGCCTGGCCGTCACCACGTTCCCGCTCAACGCCAGTGGCCAGCCCACCCGCGATGATTCGCAGCGCATCGGCTACGACCCCATGCAGGCCTGGGACACCACCGAGGTGCCGGCGCCCGATCTGCCGTTCGTCGCTTACCAGTACCTGGCTGCAGTCGCCACCGACAGCGCCGCCGCGGGCACTGCGTTGGCGTCCGGCGTAAAGACCTACAACAACGCCATCAACTACAACAACGATGGCCAGCCGGTGGAGTTCAACACCCTGCGCGCCAAGGCGCTGGGCATGGCCACCGGCGTGGTCACCTCGGTGCCGTTCCCGCACGCCACGCCGGCGGCGTTCGCGGCGCAGAGCGAATCGCGCAACAGCTACCACCAGATCGCCCACCAGATGCTGGCCCAGGGCCACATGGATCTGGTGATGGGCACCGGCGGCCCCGGCTACAGCGTCGACGGCACGCCCTGCGTGGACGGCATGGACAAGGTCGCCGCCGAAGGCTGCCAGAGCCCGTGGGAATGGGTGTCGCAGCAGGATTGGCAGCAGCTGGAAGCGGGCACGCCGATTGCCGGCAACCCGTCCGGTGCGTGGCGCCTGATCCGCAGCAAGGATGAATTCGCCGCACTGGCCGATGGCCGCCTTCCGTCCGACCGCCCGCTGATCGGCGTGCCGCGCGTGGCCAACACCCTGCAGCAGGCGCGCCAGCTGCCGGTGGTCGGGCGCGATGCCGCGACGCCGTCGGGGGTGAAGAAGATCGACAGCGTGCCGGACTTGGCCACGATGACCCGCGGCGCGCTGCGCTTCCTGCAGCAGCGCTCGCCCAAGGGCCTGTTCCTGATGGTTGAAGGTGGCGCCACCGACTGGGCCGCGCACACCAGCGCCTGCGGTACCGAGTGGCACTACGGTGCCTGCACCGACCAGCCGCAGTATGGCCGCCTGATCGAAGAGACCGCCGAGTTCAACGATGCGGTGTCGGCAGTGGTGGCGTGGATCGAGCAGAACGGTGGCTGGGAACGCAACCTGCTGATCGTCACCACCGACCACGACAACAGCATGCCGATGGGCCCGGACGCGCAGAAGGTGGCCTTCGAGCCGGTGCGCAACAACGGCCGCGGGCAGATGCCGGGCATGAGCTTCCGCCCCACCGGCAACCACTCCAACGGCCTGGTGCCGCTGTGGGCCAAGGGTAACGGTGCCGAACTGCTGGGCCAGCGCGTGCGCGGCGTCGATGCCGGCTACCGCCAGCACGTGCGCTGGAACGACGGCAGCTACATCGACAACACCGACGTGGCCAAGGCCGTGCAGGACGCCCTGCAGCGCTGACCGCCCCCTGTAGAGCCGAGCCCACGCTCGGCTGCTTCTCTACCGATCCACCACGCAGGCCAGGAACCGCGGCAGCACTGGATTGCGGTTGTCCGCCTTCCAGAACACCACCTGCTGCACGCGCGGCGCGTCCTTCAGGCGAACGAAGGACACGCCGGGCATGCCCATGCGCTGCAGCGAGGCTGGCACCAGCGCGATGCCCAGCCCTTCGCCCACCAGGCTGACGATGCTCTGCTGAAGCTGCACTTCCAGCCGCACATCGGCCTGCAGGCCGGCGGCATGGAAGCTGGCTTCGATGGCCTCGCGCAGGGTCGGCACCACGTCGGCCGGCGCGGTGATCAGCGCCTCGCCGGCCAGAGCGGTGATATCGACGCTGCGGCGGCGCGCCAGGCGATGGTCGGCCGGCACCACCACGCACAGCGGTTCTTCCTGCAGCGGCAGCAGTTCCAGCCCGCGCAGCGACGCCGGCGCAAAGCCGATACCTGCATCCAGCGCACCCGAACGCACCCCGTCCAGCAGGGCCATCGGCAGCGCCTCGCGCAGGCGCAGCTGCACCTGTGGATGCGCGGCAATGAAGCGACGGGCCAGCGGCGGTACCGAGCTGTGCGCGGCATGCATCATGAAGCCCACCTGCAGCTCACCCAGCTCGCCCGCACCGACCTGGCGGGCAGCGTGGCAGGCCTGTTGCAGGGCGTTCATCACCCCGCGGGCGTCCTCCTGGAAGCGCTGGCCGGCCGCGGTCAGGCGCACGTGCCGCGAGTCGCGCTCCAGCAGCGCCACGCCCAGAGAGTCCTCCAGCGCGGCGATCTGCCGGCTCAGCGGCGGCTGGGTGACATTGAGGCGTTCGGCGGCCCGACCGAAGTGCAGGGTGTCAGCGACGGCCAGGAAGTAACGCAGCGGGCGGATGTCGATCATGCGCGAATGGTATCGCTGGTGCCCGTTAAAAGCATTGGAAGGTATTGATGATGGCGCGTAGCCTGCGCGGCATTCCCTCCCTTCGCGCCGCCCATGCTGTCCGTCCTGGCCATCGTCCTTCCCGTGTTCGCGCTGATCCTTGCCGGTTGGCTGGCCCGCCGCAGTGGTGCGCTGGGCCCGCATTCGACCAGTGAGCTGAACCGTTTCGTGGTGCAGCTGGCGCTGCCGGCGCTGCTGTTCGACGTGGTGGCCAATGCGCGCTGGCAGCAGCTCTGGCATCCGGGTTTCATCGCCAGCTTCGGCGGTGGCACCGCGCTGCTGTTTGCCGCCACGGTGTGGTGGCGTCGACGCCGCGGCCACGCGCTGGCCGATGCCAGCATCGACGGGCTCAACGCCGCCTATGCAAACACCGGCTTCGTCGGCTTTCCGCTGGCAGTGGCCGCGCTCGGGCAGTCGGCGTTGGCCCCGACGCTGGTCGCGACCCTGCTGACGGTGTGCGTGCTGTTCGCCGCAGCCATCGTGCTGATCGAGGTCGGCCTGCAGCGCGAGCAGCGCCTGCACCATCTGCTGGGCAAGGTGGCGCGCTCGCTGCTGCGCAATCCGCTGCTGCTGGCGCCGCTGGCCGGCGTGCTGCCGATGGCGCTGGGCCTGTCGATGCCGGCGCCGGCGGAAACCTTCCTGAAGCTGCTCGGCGGCGCGGCGGCCCCGTGTGCGCTGATCGCGCTGGGCCTTTTCCTCGGGGAGCGGCGCACGCCGGTGCCGGGTGCTGGGCGCAGCGCGGTGGTGCTGGGCGGCCTGAAGCTGCTGGTGCATCCCCTGCTGGTGTGGCTGCTCGCCACGCAGGTATTCGCGTTGCCGGCCGCGCTTGCGCACGCCGCGGTGCTGATGGCGGTGCTGCCCACCGGCACCGGTCCCTTCATGCTGGCCGAGTTCCACCGCCGCGAAGCATCGACCACGGCGGCCACGGTGCTGGGAACAACCCTGTTGTCCCTGCTGACGGTGACCGGCTACCTGGCGCTGCTGCAGCTGTAGAGCCGAGCCCATGCTCGGCTGCCTTGTGCCCTTTGTAGAGTCGAGCTTGCTCGACTGCTTCTCGGGCCTCAGTCGAGCAAGCTCGACTCTACAAAAGCAGATTCCCTCACCGCACCAGCGTCACCGCCTGCCCGGCCCGCGCGAACGCCTCCCCCAGCAACGGCCCCTGCTTGATCGCCTCCACCTCGGCAAACAACGCCTGCAGTGCATCCGCCGGGCGCGCGGCCGGGGCGGCCACCGCCTGCTGGATCGCGGTGAAGCGATCGGCCAGCACCCGATGCCCGGGATGTGCCTGCGTCCAGGCCTGCAGCGGTTGCCGCACACCGGCCGCTGCATCCAGCTTCTGCTGGTCGAACAGATCGATCGCCGCCGCCGAGGTCTCCGCCCGTTCAATCCGCGCATGCTTCAGCTCGCGGCTCAGGTACAGGTCGTAGGCCGCGCCGCGACCCACCGCGATGCGCACGCCTTCGCGGTCGAGGTCGGCCACCGTTCGCGCCGGGCTGGCTTCGCGCACCAGGTAGGTGCCTTCGATCTCCACATAGGGCGCACTGAACGCGATCCGGTCGGCACGCGCCGGATCCACCGCCAGGAACGCCAGGTCCCAGCCATCGTCGGCGGCAGCGGCCACGACCGAGGCGGCCGCATCGTGGCAGGTGAAACGCGCCTGCACGCCCAGCCGCTGCGCCAGCGTCGTAGCCAGCTCCACGGACGGTCCGCGCGGCGAACGCGCATCGCCCTGGGCGAGCACCGGGTTGCCCAGATTGATCGCCACGCGCAGGTGACCGTGTGGAGCAAGCACGGCGCGATGGTCGGACAGCGGCATGGGGGGCACTCCGGGGAACACGGGGAACCCCAGCATGCCAGCGGCCGCGTGCGCGCGGCGTGCGCCTGCGGTTACGCCCGCGCGGCAAACGTGCCGTGGAAACCCAGCGGCACCGCGTACGGCAGCCAGGCCTGCGCCAGCGGGCCGTCCTGCACATGGCGCGCATCCAGCACGGCAATACCGCTTCGCTTGTTCACCGGATCCAGCAGGGTCCCGACCAGCCAGCCATCATCCGGATTGCGGCTGCCGGGGCGGGGCACGAACACATGCTCCTCGGCCATGATGTCGCTGCCATAGCGCCACACCTGGCGGCGGCCACGTTCCACGTCGAAGGCGGCCACCGCATTGAAGTACGGCGTGTTGCTGGCGCCATCGACGGTCGGTGCGTACAGGCGGGCCGCGCGGCTGTCGGGCGTGCGCGGGTCGAACAGCGGGAATTCCACCGTACTGATGCCGGTATCCTGCCAGCGCGCCTGGCCACGGCACAGGTCCAGGTGCAGTTCCACCAGGCTGCTGTGGCCGTTGGTGGCGTGGGCGCCGTCACCGGCCATCGCTTCCTTCATCGGCGAGCGAGCTTCGTCCATGTTGTCGCGGCGCACGGCACGCACCACGATGCCGTCCTTGCTGCGATGTGCATCGCCGAAGTGGTAGATCGCCGCGAACGGTGCTTCAAACCACTGCGCCTTGTCCGGCGCATCCTTGGATACCACCGCGATGTTGGCCGCGCGCTGCGGGGCGAACTGCATGCGTTCGAAGAAGCTGCCGCCGCTCTCATTGAAGTCGAACGGCGCCAGCACGAAGACCAGGTGCTGGTCGGTCATGGTGAAGGCATGCAGGTAGCCACGGCCGGGCGTGGCGATCACATCGGCGCTGATCAGCTGGCCATCCTTGCCGATGTGCCAGACCAGCAGACCGGCGCCGCCCATCAGGCTGATCGAGCCGAAGTTCCAGACGCTGCCATCGCGGTCCACCAGCGGGTGCGCCGAGAACGGCAGGGCCGCCAGGTCAGGGCGCCAGGTCACCGGGCCGATCGTCTCCAGCGAATCGGGATGCACCTCGAACGCCGAGCCGGATTCGCACAGGGCGAACACGCGGCCATTGAGCGCCATCACCGACGTGTTGGCCACGTTGGCATCGTCGTTGTTGCGCACGGCCTGTGCGTTGGGGACGCTGGTGCCGGCGGCGGGGTAGAGGAAGCGACCGGCCTTCTGCTCGCGGGTGAACTTCGGCGTGGCCACCATGCGTGCGCGGTGGGTCAGGCTGCCGTCGCCGTTGAAGTGCCAACCGTGGACCATGCCGTCGCCGTCGAACCAGTGGTCGTAGCGCAGGGTGCCGCGCTCGCTCCAGGCCGGGCCGTTGCGGTACAGGGTGCCGGCCAGGCCGGCCGGCAGCCGGCCCTGCAGCTGCACCGTGGCCGGGCCCAGCGTCTCGCTGCTCACCCCGCGCCAGCCCAGCAGCCACGGATGCTCCTGCAGGCCCTGGGCGAACTGCGCCGGGTCGTTGGCGAAGGCCGGGGCGCTGCGCAGGGCGGTGGCGCCCAAGGCCAGGCCAGCGGTGCTGCTGATCAGGGTGCGGAGGAAGCGGCGACGATCCATGGCGGGCCTCGGTGCGGGAAGGAGAATCAGCGCAGGGTGATGTCGATGGCGGTGCCGGCGGCGGACACCGCGAAGCGTGCTTCCTCGAAGGTCGGCTTGCGCATCACCTGCGGATTATTGCTGAAGCCGTAGCCTTCGATCGGCATGCCGACCAGGTTGGTGTCGAGCTTGCCGTTGTCATTCTCGTCGTGGGTCAGCAGCACGGCATAGTTGCCGGCCGGCAGATCCTTGAAGGTGAAGTGCACGCTGTCGCCCTGCGGGTGTGCCTGCTGCGCCTGCACCGGTGCGGCCTTGCCGTTCCAGGCCTCGTCGGAGGACACCAGGGCGGCGCGCAGGGTGCCGGTCTGGGCGCGGACATCGTGCACGTTCACGGTCAGCTCGGCGGCATGGGTGCCGCCGGCAAGCAGCAGGCCAGCGAGCAGGGAGCAGGTCAGGGCGGTGCGGATCATGGCGGCAGTTCCGTCTGGAGGTGTGGGGCCAGTCTGCGCCGGGGGCTGGCCCGGGTTCAGGGCCAGTGGTCATCGATCCGACGTGCCAGAAGTCACTTTCTGCGCTGGACCCATTGCCGGCAGGGGGCCGGGCCGGTCAGCATGCCGCCATGCCCAGCCTGCTCCGCCATCTCCTGCGTCCCCTCAGCCTTGCCGGCGTGATCACCGTGCTGGTGGTCGGCCTGTCATTCGGCGTGCAGCGCAGCGGGGCCGGATCAAGCCTGCTGCTGCTCGGCGCCTTCCTGCTGCTGTTCGCGGTGCACGGCTGGGTCGGGCTGCCGACCCGCCTCCGCGCGGTCGTTGCCGTGCTGCAGGCGCTGCTGGCGGTCGCCCTCATCGCCCTGCAGCCACGCACCGGCACGGCACCGGTGCTGCTGGTGGTGCTGGTTGCGCAGCTGGCCGAGCATTGGCCGCCGCGCTTCGTGCTGGTGGTTGCGCTGCTGGCCAACCTGGCCGAGTACGCCGTGCTGCGCCACAGTGGTTTCACCCAGCCGCTGCTGGTGGTGCTGCTGTACGGCGGCTTCCAGGCCTTTGCCGCGCTGACCGCGCACTATGCGCGCAGCACGGCGCTGGCCCGCGACGAGCTGGCGCGGGTCAATGCCGATCTGCTGGCCACCCGTGCCCTGCTGGCCGACAGCGCCCGCGATGCCGAGCGCCTGCGGCTGGCGCGCGAACTGCACGACGTCGCCGGGCACAAGCTCACCGCCATGCGCCTCAACCTGCGTGCGCTGGCCGCCGATCCGGTGCTGGCCGGACGCGAGGGCCTGCAGACCGCCGAACAGCTGTCCGGCGAACTGCTCGCCGACATCCGCCAGGTCGTGCAGTCCATGCGCGATGATCGCGGGCTGGATCTGGACACCGCCCTGCATGCGCTGGCCGCGCCGTTCCCGCGCCCGCGCCTGCAGCTGCGGATTGCCGAGGGCGTGCGGGTCACCGATCCACGCACGGCCGAGACGGTGCTGCGCCTGGTGCAGGAAGCCCTGACCAACGCCGCACGGCATGGCGAAGCCGATAACGTATGGCTGACGATGAGCGAAGAGGATTCCCGGTTGCGTATCGATATCCGCGATGACGGCCAGCGCGCCGAGCGCATCCGCGAGGGCAATGGCATTTCCGGCATGCGTGAGCGCCTGGCCGATGTGCAGGGGCAGCTGGAGCTGGCCCGTACCGAGCAGGGCGGCATGCACCTGATCGCGCGGTTGCCGGCATGAGCGGCGCACCGATCCGTGTCGCCCTGGCCGATGACCAGGCCCTGGTCCGCGCCGGCCTGCGCGCGCTGCTGCAGGGCCTGGGCGTGCAGGTGGTGCTGGAAGCCGAGGATGGCCAGGCACTGCTGGATGCGCTGGCCGCGCAGCCGGTGGACGTGGTGCTCAGTGATATCCGCATGCCCGGCCTGGATGGCATTGAGGCACTGCGCCAGCTGCGTGCACGCGGCGACGCCACGCCCTGCCTGCTGCTGACCACCTTCGATGAAAGCGACCTGCTGCTGCGCGCCAGCGAAGCGGGTGCGCAGGGGTTTCTGCTGAAGGATGCAGCGCCGGCCGACCTGCGCGAAGCCATCGAGCGCGTCGCCGCTGGCGAAACCCTGCTGCTGCCGGTCAGTACCGAACCGGTGCGCTCGCGCTACCGCTTCCACGATGAAGCGCCGCCCAGCGACACCTTCGGCGAACGCGAAGTGGCCATCCTGCGCCTGCTGGCCGGTGGCTACAGCAACAAGGAAATCGCGCGCAGCCTGTTCCTGGCCGAAGGCACGGTGAAGAACTACGTGTCCAGCATCCTCGACAAGCTGGGCACCCGCGACCGCACCCGCGCAGTGCTGAAGGCGATTACCCTGCGCATCATCTGAAGCGGTATGGTGCGGCGATGAACCCTGTCATGCACGTCGAGATTCCGGTGGCCGACCTGGCCCGCGCCATCGCGTTCTACCAGCAGTGGCTGCAGGTGGAAATCGGTGCCCCGGTGGAGGTGCACGACTGCACGATGGCGTACCTGCCGTTCGACGACGATGCAGGCGGTGCCAGCATGGCGCTGGTCCATGGCGCGGATTACCTGCCGTCCGAGCGGGGCGCGCGCATCTATGTCGGCGTGCAGGATCTCGATGCCAGCCTTGCCCGTGCGTTGCAGGCGGGTGCCGCGCTGCGATTCGGCCCCGCCGAGGCAGGCGCCTGGCGCGTGGCGGAGATCGCCGACAGCGAAGGCAACCGCATCGCCGTGCAGGCCCCGACAACAGCCTGACGCCCATCTGTAGAGCCGAGCCCACGCTCGGCTGCCGTTGGCCCGTAGAGTCGAGCTTGCTCGACTGCTCCGCGCACCCAGTCGAGCAAGCTCGACTCTACCCGGCCGTCGCCTGCCACCGCTGCAGCCACCCGGCAATGGCCGGGTCCAGCCGCGCATCGTCCGGCAGCCGCACGCCAAAGCCCTCCTGCAGCACCTGCCGCACATCCGCCACATCGCGCAGCGCACGCTTTTCCGGCGCCTGGCCCGGGCGGTATTCGGTGTAGTTGCCGCTGCCCATCGTGCGCCGCCCCTCCGGCCACGTCAGCGAAGCACGCAGTTCCCCGGGGAAACTCGAGTGCGGGTGCGTGCACACATACCAGTTGCGCACCTCGTTGTCGGCCGCCGCCGGCGACGTCAGGTCGAACCGGTACAGCGACCGCCAGTCGTCACCGCTGCTGGCCGCCAGCAGGTAATCGCCGTCATCCAGGCGCTGCAGCCGGTAGCGTTCATGCGGCGTGTCCTGTGCGGCTGTTTCCTGCAGCCGCAGCGGCACGGTCGGGGTCAGGCTGCCGAAGCCGGCATCCACCAGCCAGTCCTCGCCGTCCAGCCGCACCCGGATCAACAGGTGGGTACGCGGCGTCAGCTCGCCTTCGGCGGCCGACAGCAGCACGCGCGCGCTCAGTGCATGGGCATCGAAGCCCAGTGCCTGCAGCAGCACGAGGAAGGCGCCATTGAGCTCGAAGCAGTAGCCCCCGCGCTGCGCGTCCAGCAGCTTGCGCTGCACGCTGTCCAGGTCGATCGGCACCGCATCGCGCAGCAGGCAGGTGAGGGTCTCGAACGGCACATGGGCGTTGTGGCGCTGCTGCAGCAGGGTCAGCCCGGCCAGGGTGGCCGGCGGCGCGGCCGGCAGCTGCAGGCGCTGCAGGTAACGGGGGATATCAAGCGCGGTCATGACGGCACCAGGCGGGGCAGGGACACCTACTGTGCAACCGCAACCGGGGTTGAGGTCAAGGGCAGGGCGCCGATGTCATCGCCCCGTCGCCTGCGGCCGGTACAAAGACCGCAAGTGCGCCCCCGGTGGCAGTTCTCGAAAATAGTTCTAAAGTCCCGCTTATCCAGGCCGATACAGGTGCGTCCTTTTGCCTGGAGTCTGTCATGTCGACCGCGGTTGTTCGCCTTCGGTCCCTGCGCACCCACTTCGATGGGCTGCGCTCGGCGTTTCCTGGGCTGTTGCGCTGGCTGCAGCCGCACCGGCTCAGCGTGGCCGACAAGCTGAAGGCCACCTTGTGGGTCTGCGGCCTGGGCCTGGTCGCCATCGCCGGCGTCTACGCCTGGACCGGCCACACCAGCGCACAGGCGGCCCGCACCCAGGCCAGCTACCAGCACGGCAGCGATCTGGCAGCGGCGCTCGCCACCCGCGTGGCGGAAGCACGGCGCCTGCAGACACAGTATGCGCGCAGTTTCGATGATGCCGACCGCAGCCAGCTGCTGGCCACCCAGCAGGAGCTGAAGCAGGACCTTCAGGCGCTGCGCGCGATGCCGATGGATGCCGGCCGGCGCAAGGCGCTGCAGTCCCTGGCCGAAGCGGTCGACGGCTTCTCGCAGGGCATCGCCGCGCTGTTCGAGCGCGTGGATGAGATGGGCCGCGGCGACGCGGGTCTGGCCGCGCAGCTGCAGCAGGCTGCCGACACACTGCAGGCGAACGTGACCTCGCTGCAGCGCCCGGCGCTGGAACTGCATGTGCAGAAGATGCGCCGGCAGGAAGCGTTGCTGCTGCTCGATGGCGACTCCACCCATGCCGACCGCGCCAGCGAAGAGAAGCTGCCCTTCGATCTGGCCCTGGCGGGGTTGCCAACCGAGGCGCAGGAGAGCCTGCGCACCGACATGGATGCCTATCAGGCCGCGCTGCTGGGCTACACCGCCGCCCGCGTCGGCCTGGATGTGGAAGCGCAGTCGCTGCTGGACACGGCCGCCAGCGTGGCGCCGGCACTGGCCGCCTTCCAGAAGGCCCAGGTACAGGCGCTGGCCCAGGCGCAGGCACGCCAGCAGGCCGGTGCACGCACCATGAGCGTGCTGTTCGCCGCCACGCTCGTGCTGGTGGCCGGTGTGCTGATCACCAGCCTGGTGCTGGTGCTGCGCGCGGTACGCCGCCCGATCCAGGACACCCTGCGTTTCGCCAGCGACATTGCCGACGATCGCCTCGACACCACCCTGCGCGTGCACAACGCCAACGATGAGATCGGCCAGCTGGCGCAGCGCCTGATCGACATGCAGCAGCGACTGCGCGCGCGCATCGAGGAGGAACGCGCGGTGGCCCGTGGCAACACCCGCGTGCGCCAGGCGCTGGACAGCGCACAGACCGGGCTGATGGTGATCGATGCGGAAGGGCAGGTGGCCTACGCCAATCCCGCCCTGCTGCAGCTGCTGGGCATGCCGGCCGACGCACTGGTTGGCAGCGATGCCGTTCGCCTGCACCCGGCGATGACCAGCCTGGCCGGCGTGCGCCGCCGCGAGGAACGCGAGATCAATCACCTCGGCGTGCGCTACCAGCTGATCGCCAACGCGATCGTCGATGAAGGTCATTTCCTCGGCGTGGCGGTGGAATGGCGCAGCCGCGCGCTGGAAACCCTGCTGGAAACCGAAGTGGCCGCGCTGGTCGATGCGGCCGCACACGGTGAGCTGCAGGGCCGCATCGCGCTGGAGGGCAAGCAGGGCTTCGTGCGCACGCTGTCCACCAGCATCAACCATCTGCTGGCCACCTTCGAAACCAACCTGGGCGACCTGCAGGCGCTGCTGGCGGCACTGGCCCGCGGCGACCTGAGCGTGCGCATGGAAGGCGACCTGCAGGGCGTGTTCGCGCGCATGCGCGACGATGCCAACGCCACCGTCGGCCAGCTCGGCCGCATCGTCACCCGCATCCAGCAGGCCACCTCGCGGCTGGATGTGGGCGTGGGTGAGATCGTCGCCGGCCACCATGACCTCTCGCAGCGTACCGAACAGCAGGCGGCCAACCTGGAAGAGACCGCCGCATCGATGCACGAACTGACCGACACCGTCGGCCGCAACGCCGATGCCGCCGGCCGTGCCGATGCGCTGGTGCAGGGCGCGGCGGCGGTGGCCGCGCGTGGTGGCCAGGCCGTGGGCCAGGTAGTGGCCACCATGCACGGCATCAGCGAAGCCTCGCGCCGCATCGGCGACATCACCCAGCTGATCGACGGCATCGCCTTCCAGACCAACATTCTCGCGCTGAATGCCGCGGTGGAAGCCGCGCGTGCCGGCGAGCAGGGCCGCAGTTTCGCCGTGGTGGCGTCCGAAGTGCGCTTGCTGGCCCAGCGTAGTGCCGAGGCGGCCAAGCAGATCAAGGGGCTGATCGAGGATTCGGTCACCCGCGTCGGCCAGGGCAATGTGCAGGCCGAGCAGGCCGGTACCACCATGGGCGAGATCGTCGGTAGCGTGCAGCAGCTGGCGGAACTGCTCACCGCCATCCGCAGTGCATCGCAGGACCAGCACGCCGGCATCGCCCAGGTGAACCAGACCATCGTGCAGATGGAGTCGAGCACCCAGCGCAATGCCAGCCTGGTGGAGGAAGCCGGCGCATCGACCGCGCACATGCAGGCCCAGGTGCAGGCGCTGGCCGAAGCGGTGTCGGCGTTCCGCCTGCAGCCGGAGCGGCGCCCGCGCGTTGCCGCGTGATGGCGCGCCGGTAGTGCCGGCCGCTGGCCGGCATTACCAGACGCGGATCAATACACATCGCGGCGGTAGCGACCGTTCTCCAGCAGCGTCTCCACTTCGTCATCGCCCAGTGCGGCACGCAGGACCTGGTCAACACCCTCGGCCATGCCCTGCAGCGAACCGCACACGTGGATGACCGCGCCGCGCGCCAGCCACGCCTGCAGTTCCGCCGCAGCGGCCTGCAGGCGGTGCTGCACGTAGCCACCACCGTCGGCATCACGCGAGAACGCCAGGTCCACGCGGGCCAGATGGCCCTCGGCCTGCCACTGCGCGATCTCCTCGGCGAACAACTGGTCGTGCGCGCGCTGGCGTTCGCCGAACAGCAGCCAATGGCCATGCTGGTCGTGCTGCGTGGCTTCGCGCAGCAGGCTGCGCAGGCCGGCGATGCCGGTGCCGTTGCCGACCAGCACCATCGGCGCACCGTCCTGGCGATGGAAGCCCGGGTTGCGGTGAACGCGCGCGGCGATGCGGCTGCCCAGCGGCGCATGCAGCGACAGCCAGCCCGAGCCCAGGCCGGCGCGGCCCGCAGCGTCGTGCACCAGGCGCACCACCAGGTCCACCGCACCATCGGTGGCGCACGAAGCGATGGAGTATTCGCGCCCTGGCAGCTCCGGCAGCCCGGCCAGCCACAGCGCGGCGTCCTGTACCGGCAGCGCGGCTCCTTCGTCGGGCAGCACGCGTTCGCCTGCCAGTTCCAGCAGCGTGCGGGTGGTGCCGTCGAGCAGCAGCGGCTGCAGCGGGTCCAGCCCGTACGCCTGCAGCACCGCTGCGGCGTGCTGCGCGCTGTTGCGCGGTGCGATGTGCAGGATGTCGCCGGCCTGCCAGGTCGTGCCGGCCGGCGGCGCCAGACGGATCTTCCAGATCGCGCCACCCAGGCTGCCCGGGTTCAGTTCTTCGCGTGCGAGCAGCTGCCAGTCGTGCATCTGCGTGGCCGGCGGCAGCACGCTGTCATCGGTGACGATGCCGGTCAGCGCGCCCAGCTCGCGTTGCCACTGGCGCAGTGCCACCACCGACGCGGCGTCCACGTCGATGCGCGGGAACAGGGGCTGCGCACCGTTGCCGGCCAGCCACGTGTCGACCGCGGCGCCGAACGCGCAGTAATGCGGGTACTGCCGATCGCCCAGCGCCAGTACACCGTGGCGCAGGCCCGAAAGATCCACGCGCTGGGACAGCAGCTGGCGTGCGGCACGACGGGCGTTGTCCGGCGGCTCGCCATCGCCGAAGGTGCTGAGCACGAACAGGACCTGCGGGCTGTCCTGCAGCAACGCAGCCGTTACCCGCGCCAGTGGCAGCACCTGTACCGGGTGGCCGGCGGCCTGCAGCTGCGCTGCCGCACGCCAGGCCAGCTGTTCGGCCAGGCCGCTCTGGCTGGCATGGATCACCCGCCACGGCGTGCCTTCGCCGCCGCTTTCCTGCGCCGCAGGCAGGGTCTGCCGCAGCGCACTTGCCGCGCGCTGGCTGCGCCGGCGGTCCAGGTACAGCATCCAGCCGGTGATGAAGAACAGGCACATGGCCAGGCTGCTGAGCATCACCACCACGCGGCCGGGCAGGCCGAAGTAGCTGCCCGAATGCAGCGCGAACACGCTGGTGGCCAGCTTGCCGCCGGTGCCCTGGCGCTCGTAGGGGCGTGCATCGAGCAGCGCGCCGCTGGCCGGGTCCAGCTGCAGCAGGTCATGCGCGCGGTCGTGGTGGCCGCCGCGCAGGGCCGGGTCGCCGGACATCACCCGCACGTTCAGCACCTGGCCCGGTTTTTCCGGCAGGCGCAGGTCGATGTAACCGCTGCGCACGCCGGGCTGCGCATACAGCGTGTCCTCGACATGCTGCAGGTCGAGCACGGCATCGGGCGCGACCTTGTGCTTGGCCGGCGGGGTCACGCCCAGCACCGAATTGGCTGCACTGCGGTACCAGTCGAACGACCACCACAGGCCGGTCAGCGCACTCATCAGGTAGATCAGCAGCACCCAGGTACCGATCACCGAGTGCAGGCTCCACAGGAAGCCGCGGCCGCTGCGTTTCCATTCCACTGCCAGCCAGCTGCGCCAGTGCCACCAGCGGCGCGGCCAGCGCAGGTACAGACCGGACAGGGCGAAGAACAACAGGGCGATGGCACAGCTGCCGACCACGACCTTGCCGCGTTCACCGGCCGCGAGGTGCCGGTGCAGGTCTTCGACGAAATCGAAGAACGCCTGGCCACGCAGGTGGCTGAAGCGTTCGCCGTTGTAGGGGTTGAAGTAGACCCAGTGATCCTTGCCGCCGGCGAAGCGCGCCACCGAGGGGCGCTGGCCGGTGGCGTCCACGCGCAGGCGTTGCAGCGGGCGCTCGCTGCCGGCCTGCAGCAGCGGCACCAGTTCGCTCAGCGCGAGCGGCTGCTGGCCGTCGTCGTGGTGTTCGGCGATGGCGGCGAAGCCGGGGTTGGCGGCACGCAGCAGCTCGTCCTCGAAGGACAGCGTGGCGCCGCTGAGGCCCATGACGGCCAGGATCGTGCCGGCCGTGATGCCCAGCAGCCAGTGCAGTTGGAACAGGACGTTCTTGAACATCGGGGAGAGAGGCCGTCGAGGCTGCCGCCCGCATCCTGCGCAACAGCAAATGAGAATTAATCCCGTAATTCTCCGGGGGCGGACTGGCTGTGGTCAAGGAGGGTTTTATTGCAGGGCTTGCAGCCCTGCACCCGCAGAGGCAACGTCAACGTCAAAGGCCGGCTATCCGTGAGTTGGCGGGGTGGGTCCGGTTGAGGGGGACGCTGCAAGTACGTCCATGTAAGC
>NZ_JACVTV010000110.1:0-14801 GCF_016624625.1 Stenotrophomonas sp. S41
CGGGCGCCGGCGGGGCGGGCCCCCCCGGGGCCCGCGCCGCCCCCCCCCCCGGCGAGGCGTCGGAAATCCGGCGCATTCAGAAAGCACATCGACGTTAAAGAGAAAGGGGGTACGGCCGATACATCCTCCGTGCACCTCCCGAGAACGTCCATGTACTCACGCATTTTCATCCGTCTGGCCGCCCCCCTGGCCTTGACCCTGCTGCTCCCCTTCGCCATCGGTTTCGAATGGCCGGCCGCCCTGCGTTGGGCGATCCTGACCACGATGACGCTGAGCTGGCTGGGCTTTGCGTGGTGGACCACCCGCGCCCAGGCGCAGCGTTCCCCGGAACATGCCCGTGTCCTGCGTGAGCAGGACCAGCTGCTGACCGAACTGCGCAGCTTCGTCGGCAACGAGATCGACGGCTCGCGTGGCGAAGTCGAACGCGCCCGTGACCTGATCCGCCAGGCCGTCTCCAGCCTGGGTGGCAGCTTCGATGCGATGAACCGCAAGTCGCGCCAGCAGAGCCAGGCCCTGTCGCGCATCGTCGACCGCGCCGGTGACGAAGGCAATGCCGGCCTCGACGTCGCCCGCTTCGCCCAGCACGCCAACCACCGCATGGAACAGCTGGTGGAAGCGCTGGAACAGGTGAGCGGCCAGAGCAGCACCACCGTGCAGCACATCGACCAGATGGCCCAGCACCTGGACGGCATCTTCGCCCTGCTGGAAGACGTCAAGTCGATTGCCGACCAGACCAACCTGCTGGCGCTGAACGCGGCCATCGAAGCGGCCCGTGCCGGTGAAGCCGGTCGTGGCTTCGCGGTGGTGGCCGACGAAGTGCGCAACCTGTCCGAGCGCTCGACCACCTTCAACGAACAGATCCGCAAGCTGGCCCACAGCTCCAAGGACGCCATCGCCAAGGTGCGCGAGACCGTCTCGCACATGGCCTCGCGTGACATGGACCGTTCCCGCGAAGCACGCCAGGAAGCGGCGGCGATGCTGGACAACGTGGCGCAGATCAATGCCTCGCTGGGCGACGGCATGCGCGAAGTGTCCGAGTGCGCCCGTTCGATCGATGGCAGCGTGGCCGAGGCCGTGCGCGCCCTGCAGTTCGAGGATATCGCCACCCAGGCCCTGGGCGGCGTGCACACCCACCTGGACCGCCTGACCGCGATCAACCGCGAAGCCGTGGCCCTGCAGGAACTGCTGCACCGTAACGGCGGCGTGTTCGACGAAGAGATCGCCACCGCCCTGCAGCGCACCGGCAGCCGCCTGCGCGAACTGCGCAGCGAGTGGGAGCGCCCGCCGCACAAGCCGGTGGCCCAGCAGAACATGGGCGCCGGCACGGTCGAGCTGTTCTGATCCTGATGTCCGCTGCCTGCTCCGGCAGCCCGCAAGGCCCCGGTCACACCGGGGCCTTTGCCTGTAATCTGCCGTTGGAAGCCCCTGACCCGCGCACCATGACCCTGATCCGCGCCCTGCCCCCGATCGACCCCAACGAACGCCCGCGCAACCCCAGCGTGCGCGAACAGCTGCAGCAGCTGGAGGCGGTCGCACGCGAGGAGATCGAGGAACTGAGGCAGCTGGCCGATGCCCGCCCTGCCCCGTCGGCGCCTGCGGGTGAGCTGTTGGGGATGGCCTGGGATCTTGGGCTGGATGGGGATGCGTTGAGGTAGATCCACGCCGCGCGTGGATGGCGCTCGCCGCCAGACGTTCCAGACTCATGGCATGATCCGCCCACGCCACCTACGGCTGGACACGGAGTGTCGTCGCATGAGCACCACGTTCATGACCTGGCTGGGATTCGTCGCCATGATCGTCATCGCGGTCTGTTTCACCTGGCGCCCCGCCTACGCCACCTTGCGGCCACCCCGGCATCGGCCTGTCGCGTTCCTGTTCGGCAGCCTGGTGTTCCTGCTGATGGCCTTCATGTTCGCCTGGTTGCCGGCAAACGCCATCGACACCGGGCATATCCATGTGAGCCATCGCCGCGCCGGCACCCTTGATGCGTGGCGGGAAATCGAGCCGATCACCTTCTGGCTGATCATCGTGGCGGAGTATCTGTGCGGGCTGCTGATCGCCAGCTATGCCATCGCAGGCATTGCGTTGATGGATCGGTAGAGCCACGCCACGCGTGGATGGCTTTCATCCGCCGGTATGACGCCTGGCCCTCGCCGCAACATCCACGCATGGCGTGGATCTACCAGGGTGGCGAAATCGTTGTGGCATGATTCGCCGGTCCCGTTCATGGAAGACCGATGGCCCTCGCCCTGATCGCCCTGCTGCTGGTCGAAGTCCTGCTGCTTGTCAGGTGGGCGCCGTTCTTCTTCGGCACCGGCCTTGCCCTGTTCAACCAGCGCATTGCTGCATCTCCGGCCGAGCTGGCCCAGCTCTCGCTGGGTGGGCTTGAGCATGACCTTCCGGACGAGAAGTGGATGCGCCTGGTGTTTCATGCACTGCCTGATGGCAGCGTCGCGTTCCGCGAGAGCTACGCCCCGCATTTTTGGGGCCGCTACTTCCCGCTGCTGCGCGGCCAGCTGGTGGTCGACAAGCGGCGCCGCGAAGTGCGGGTGATTGGCCGATGCAGCTGGTTCGCGCTGGTGTTTACCGCGATGCTGCTGCCGATCGTCCTGGTGCGCCCGATGGCGTGGCCGATGGTGGTGTTCCTGCTGGTGTTCTACATGGGGTATTACATCCAGCGGCGACGCTATGCCGGCGTTGTTGAAGCGGTGCGCGCGCGGCTGCGGTCGGAGTTCCCACGACGGTTCATCGACCAGTAGATCCACGCCATGCGTGGATGAGCGCCAATGCGGCCATCCGTGCCGACCAACGGTCGGCACCCACCAGGGCAATGTCCGGCAGTAGATCCACACCATGCGTGGATCCCTCCGGGAGAATCACGATTTTCGGACTGTTTGCATGGACCGTGATCGATCCGCCCTTCACCGTGAAGGGCCGATTCCGGTTCAGATCGCCCAGTCCGATGACCAGCACCGCCCTCAGCCTTTCGGTCGCTTTGCAGCTTCCGGTGACTACCGCGCCCTTGACCCTGGATCCTGATTCTCTCGCTACGCTTCAGCAGGCGCTGCAGGCATTTGGGGAGTTCCAGCAGCCCTATTCCGCTCCGGTCGATGCGTACGACCCTGACGCAGGAATGACTGATGCGGCAGTTGAAGTGTCCGCCGGCTGCGTGCACGAAGGCCCGGCAGTCATCATTCTTGACGATGATGCCCAGCAAGCGCCGCGACGCTATCTTGTCCTTGAGGCACCGTGGCATGAGCTTCCAACGGGCGCGCTGCTGCTTGTCTCCGGAAGCAAGGCGAGCGCCATTCCAGCCCAGGAATCGAACCTGGAGCTCGCACGGGTCGAGAGCATGCTCACATTCCTCGACCTGCTGTCGAAAGGTCCGGAACCCTGGGATCACCCGGACACCTGCTCGGCAGTCACGGATACCGATGCTTCCGCCTCGTTCGTGACGAGCCTTCTTGATCAACTCCGGGCCAGCACTCCAGGTTCGCCTGTTGCCGACAGCATGCTGACCCTCTGGAAAGGCAGGTTTCCCGACGCATTGCTGGCGCTGTGGCAGCGCGACGGTCTCGCGCGCTATCACGATGACCGACTGGCCTTGGTCGACCCTGCGCGGTACGACGCAGTGCTCGCCGCCTTTCTGGCAGGTAGCCCTCTATGGGGTAAAGATGATTTCCATGTCTATGCGATCGCGCCATTCGGCCAGATGCTGATCTGTGGCGAGCGAACCGGCGTCGAACTCACGTTTGAACCCCACGAAGGTTACCTGTGCGCACCTGCACTACTGACGCGCACAGCAAGCAGCATCGAGCGCAACAGGCGCCTGCACGACTTCCTGCTGGCATTGGATGATAACGAACTGGATGTCCTGGGCGCGGATGGGGAACTCATGTGCTGGCGAGCCCGTGAGCTACTCGGGCCACTGGGCAAAGAAGAGGTTTACACCTCGACGGAGCCGGTATCAGGGCAAGGCTGGCGCCTGGGCAGCCTGGTAAAGCGCCAGGCACTGGATGTGCTCGCAGAGCTCGCACAGCGCTACTGAGAGCGGGCACTTTGGACGCGCGTGCCAGCATCCTGCCGACCAAGGCAAAGCCCGGCAGTAGATCCACGCCATGCGTGGATGGTCGCGAGCGCGGGCATCAGTGCCGACCAACGGTCGGCCCCCACCAAGGGCAGAGACCAGAGCCGCCGGGCATGGCCCGGCGCTACCGTTACATGGTCGGCACCCACCAGGGCACAGATCTGTGCCGCCGGGCATGGCCCGGCGCTACCGCTAGCGCGCCAGGGCGACTTCCGGGGTGGCGTGCTGCTGGCGCAGCCACAGTGCCAGGTCGCGCGGGCTGAGCGGGCGTGAGTACAGGTAGCCCTGGATCTCGTCGCAGCCCTGCCGGCGCAGCATGTCTTCTTCCTGGTGCGTTTCCACGCCTTCGGCCACCACCTTCATGCCCAGCGCGTGACCGAGGTGGACGATGGCCTGGGTGACTTCGGCCGTGCCCGTGTCGTGCAGCATGCCCTGCACGAAACTGCGGTCGATCTTCAGGCGCCCCACCGGGAAGCGGTTGAGGTAATGCAGGTTGGAGAAGCCGGTGCCGAAGTCGTCCACCGCCAGCGGCACGCCGTGCCGTTCCAGCACGTCGAAACAGTGGCGCAGGATGTCGGTGTCACGGATCAGCGCCGATTCGGTCAGTTCCAGCTCCAGCCGCTGCGGCGGCCAGCCATGGGCGTGGCAGATTTCGATCACACGCTCGGCGAACCCGCGGTCACGCAGCTGCACGGCCGAGACGTTCACCGCGATGCGCTCGAAACGCAGGCCGGCACGATCCCACGCCGCCGCCTGGCGGCAGGCTTCGGACAGCACCCAGTCGCCGATGCGGACGATCTCGCCGCACTTCTCGGCAATGGGAATGAACTCGGCCGGGCTGCAGTAGCCCACGCCGGGACGATGCCAGCGCAGCAGCGCTTCGATCGCCGGCGGTTCACCGTGGTGGGCATGCAGCAGCGGCTGGTAGGCCAGGCTGAATTCCTCGCGCTCGATGGCGCCGTGCAGGCCGTGCTCGATCTCCAGCCGGCGCTGGATGCGCGCCAGGGCGTCCTGGCTGTAGTACTGATACGTGTTGCGCCCGGCTTCCTTGGCCGCGTACATCGCCGCGTCGGCGGCACGCAGCAGGGAGTCGAAATCGGTCTGGCTGTCGCCGAGCATGGCGATGCCCACGCTGGCGCCGACCTTCAGGGTGGTATCGCCACGGCGCAGCGGCTCGGCCAGCGAGCCGATCAGCTTGCGTGCCACGTGGCCGGCATCCTCCGGCTCGGCCAGGTCGCGCAGCACCACGATGAATTCGTCGCCGCTGAAGCGGCCGAACAGATCGTTGTTGCGCAGGTTCTGGTGCAGGCGGGTGGCCGCGGCCTTCAGCAGCGCATCGCCGGTGGCGTGGCCGAAGCTGTCGTTGATGTTCTTGAAGCCATCCAGGTCAATGAACAGCATCGCCAGCGAGGTGCCACGGTCGCGGGCCTCCTCGATGGCCTCGGCGGTCTGCTCGCCCAGCAGCACGCGGTTGGGCAGGCCGGTCAGCAGGTCGTAGTGGGCCAGCAGCTCGATGCGCTCATTGGCTTCGCGCTCGCGGGTGATGTCACGGAACAGGACCACGAAGCGCGGCGGCAGGCCGTCGCGGCGATCCAGTTCAATCAACACCTGCACCCACACGCGCAGGCCGGACTGGCGGTAGAAGCACAGGTCCAGCTGTTCGGGCAGGCCACCACCGGCAATACGCAGCAGCGCCGCCTCGAAGTGCGCGCGCGAATCCTCGGTGTACAGCGCCAGTGCCTGGTCCAGGGTGATCGGCTCCTTGCGCAGGCCGTGGATGCGGTAGCACTCCTCGGTCCACTGCATGTGCCGGGTGCTGACTTCGATCTCGCAGCCACCGATGCGGCCCAGCGCGGAGACGCGGTTCAGCAGCTCGGTGCGCCAACGGATGAGCGCATCGGTCTGGTGCTGTTCGGTGATGTTCTGCACCTGGCCCAGCAGGCGCTTGGGATGGCCATCCATGTCCAGCAGCGGCTGCATCCACAGGCGCAGGTGCTGGGACGGCTCGCTGCCGCGGGTCAGTTCCAGTTCCAGGTTGGCGGCACGGCCGTCGCGCCACAGCCGGCGCCAGGCCGCACGCAGCGCGCCGCGCGAACGCGGGTGCAGCTGCTTGAGCCAGCGCCGCTGGCCGGGCACTTCGCCAGGTGCCAGGGCCAGCAGCGAGCGCAGCTCGGGCGACCACCAGAACCGGTGGTTGGTGGGGTCGAACGACCAGCTGCCCATGCTGGCGATGCGCTGGGCCTCGCTCAGGTGCAGCTGCTGTTCCTGCAGCAGCGCTTCCAGCTGTTTCTGCTGCTCGATGTCGGTATGGGTGCCGACCATGCGCAGCGGCTGCCCATCGGCGGTACGCGCAACCACGCGACCGCGGTCGAGCACCCAGCGCCACTGGCCATCCTCCTGGCGGAAGCGGAACTGGGCGCTGTACTGCTCGCTGTGGCCGCGCAGGTGCTCGTCCAGCGCCGCACGCATGTCGGCCAGGTCATCGCTGTGGACGCGGGAAATGATGTTGTTGGCAGTCTCCTCCACCAGCGAAGGCGTCCGTACCACCCGGTCGCTGGGAATGTCCCAGTCCCACAGGCTGTGGCCGGCGCTCTCCAGCGCCAGTTCCCAACGGCCACCGGCATCGACCGGCACCGGCTCGGGCACGCTGAGGGTGAAGGCCAGCAGGTTGCCGCTGCCATCGTGCACGGCGCGCAGATAGCCGTCGTAGTGGCCGCGCGGGCCGCCCGGCACGGTGCAGGCGACGATGCCACCGTCGGCCGCCAGCAGGCGCAGGTCCTCCAGCATCGGCGCGTAGGCGGCCACCGTCGCCGGCAGGCCGTGTTCGCGCGCGGCCGGATTGGCTGCAAGCGGACGGCCGCCACGGTCGACGATGACCAGCGCCGAGGCAAGCGGGTGCTGCAGCAGGCTGGCGATGATCCCTTGGTCCACGCGATGTTGCTCCGGAATGGCGCGCCCGACAGCGGGGCACGCAGTGGTTAACGGCGCCTGCGGCGGATAATTGAGTGCCTGGACGCGGTCGCGCGTTAATATGGCTGGCGCCCCCTCCCCCTGCCCTGTCCATGCCCGCAGAACCGACCGGCACCGCCCCCGCTCCCGACCCGCAGATGGCGAAGGCGCTGGGTCGTGACCGCCGTCGGGTGGTGCTGACCTATCTGATGCTGGCGCTGGCCTGGATGATCGCCACCGATGGCGCCATGGCGGCACTGATATCGGACCCGCGGCAGCTGGCGTTCTGGCAGACCGTGAAGGACGCCTTCTTCGCCTTTGCCAGCGCCGGCCTGCTGTACCTGCTGCTGCGCCCGTTGGCCGAGCATGTGCTGCGCACCCATGCGCGCCTGCAGGGCTCGGAGCTGCGCCTGCGGCAGATGTTCGAGGGCAACCCCGGACCGATCCTGGTCTACGACCTGGACAGCCTGGCCATCCTCGACGCCAACCCGGCCGCCTGCCTGGCCTTCGGCTGGGAGCGCGACGCGCTGCTGGAGCAGACCATCGACGTGCTGTGGCCACCCGGCGACAGGCTGATCCTGCAGAACAAGCTGGAGGCGATCCGCGAGGCGCCCGAGCAGATCTGCGTGCTGCGCACCCCGCTGCAGCTGCGCGATGGCAGCCGCCGGCAGATGGAACTGCGCTCGAACGCGATCGACTACGACGGCCACAACGCCCGCCTGCTGATCGCCATCGACCGCACCGCCGAGGACCTGGCCCAGCTGCGCCGCGACCAGGCCCTGGCCCGCGTGGAAGAGGCACACGAGCTGGCGCGCATCGGCGCTTGGGAGCTGGACCCTTCCAGCGGCCACGGCCGCTACTCCAGCCAGGTGTACCGCCTGCTGGGCCGCCGCCCGCCCGAGGCGCGGCGCTGGCATCGCTTCGATGAACTACTGGTGCCGGCCGATCCGACCACGGCCGCGCAGACCGAACAGCTGCTGGCCGAGCTGTGCACCGACCCCAAGCTGCAGGTGGATGTGCTGCTGCCCGTGCTGTCGATGGATGGCCGTACCCTGATGGTGCACCTGCGCGCGGCCTGTGGCACGGACGAGGCCGGCCGCGAGCGGGTGCTCGGCACCCTGCAGGACGTGACCGAGCGCGAGCAGTCGCGGCGCCTGCTGCGTGAGCGCGAGGAGCAGTTCCGCGAGCTGGTGCGGGTGCTCCCCGACGGCGTGGTGATCCTGTCCGACGAGCACGTGCTGTACGCCAACGCCTGGGCCGCCGCCCTGTTCGGCTATGGCAGCCAGACCCTGCTGGGCGAACCGCTGGATGCACTGGTGGACCCGGCGGAACTGGACCGGGTGCGCCTGCAGCTGCGCGCCGGCCAGCCGCAGCACAGCCCCGGGCACAACAGCGTGGTGGTGATGCAGCGCGCCGATGGCCGCCGCTTCCACGCCGGCCTGGCGGTGGGCGAAGTGCGCTACGGCGGCCGCGACTGCAAGCTGCTGATCGTGCGTGACCTGAGCGAATCCGAGCGCACGCGCACCGCGCTGGAAACCAGCAACCGCGAACTGCAGGCCATGGCCGGCCGCCTGTTCTCGCTGCAGGAGGACGAACGCCGCGCCATCTCGCGCGACCTGCACGATGACATCGGCCAGGCCATCACCGCCATCAAGCTTTCCGCCTACGCCGCGCAGGATGAAGCAGACGCACGACGCCGCAGCGAGGACCTGGCGCAGATCGTCAGCCTGGCCGATACCACCGTGGCCAAGCTGCGCGACATCTCCACCCTGCTGCGCCCGCCGCAGCTCGACGCCCTGGGCCTGGAGGCGGCACTGAGCTGGCAGGCACGGGTGCTGTTCCGTTCCTCGCCGGTGGAGCTGCTGGCCGAGATCGACACCCTGCCCTCGCGCCCGGACAACAGCATCGAACAGGCCTGTTTCCGCATCGCCCAGGAAAGTCTGACCAACGTGCTGCGCCACGCCCGTGCCAGCCAGGTGCAGCTGCAGCTGCGCGATGTCGACCAGCGCGGCCTGCACCTGCTGATCCGCGATGACGGCGAGGGTTTCGACCCGGACGGCCCTCGCGGCCTGGGCCTGATCGTGATGCGCGAACGTGCGCAGAGCGTCGGCGGCAACGTCCGCATCGAGTCGGCGCATGGCGCCGGTACGCTCGTCGACGTCCATCTACCTTACCAGGCGGTCACTGCGACCGCCGCTGATTCCCCGGAACACTGAGCCATGTGGAACCCCAACATGCCCCCTGTCAGCATCGACGACGCCCCCGATCGGTTGGGCGCCGGCAACCCCGAGCTGCAGGCCATGGTCACCGAAGCCGCCTCCGGCGGCACCCCGCTGATGCTGATGCACGTGGATATCGACCACTTCGCATCGGTCAACGAAAACATGAGTGCCGAGGTCGGCGACCAGGCGCTGGTGCTGGTCGCGCAGCGCCTGCAGTCCTACCTGCGCGGCCGCGGCAAGCTGTGGCGCCACGGCAGCGATGAATTCCTGCTGGCCGTGCCGCGCACCGCCGACCTGCCGCTGCCGGAAGACTTCGCCGAAGAAATCCGCCAGCAGATGGAGCTGCCGCTGTCGGTGCTGCCGTACACGCTGTTCATGACCGGCAAGCTGGGCGTGAGCCTGTGCCCGGAGCACGCCAGCAACGCCTCGCGCCTGCTCGACCATGCCGAGGATGCGCTGTACCAGGCGGCCCGCGAAGGCGGCAATGCGGTGCGCATCCACGCGGTGGACACCCCGCCGAGCGCGCACAGCGAGAGCATCATCGCCCGCCAGATCGTCGATGCGATCCCCAATGGCGAACTCAAGCTGCGCTACCAGCCGCTGGTCAGCGCCCGCGACGGCCACGTGGTGGGCATGGAAGCGCTGCTGCGCTGGCAGTCACCGACCCTGGGCATGCTGGTGCCGGAGCGCTTCATGCGCACCGCCGAGCGCCTCGGCATCATCGTGCAGATCGGCACCTGGGTGCTGGAAGGTGCACTGAAGCAGGCGCGGCTGTGGCGCGACCAGGGCTTCGATGACTTCACCATCGCGGTGAACGTGTCGACCCTGCAGCTGCTGCGCCCGAACTTCTTCGCCGAGGTGATGGGACTGATCCAGGCCGCGGGCGTGCCGGCGCAGATGCTGACGCTGGAGATCAACGAAAGCGCGCTGACCAACAACGTCAACTTCGTCCACGAGACCCTGGCCAACCTGCGCAACGAAGGCATCAGCCTGAGTCTGGACAACTTCGGCACCGGCGACTCCAGCCTCAGCGCGCTGGTGCGCTACCCGGTGGACAAGCTGAAGATCGACCGCAGCTTCATCAAGAGCGCGCCGGCCGGCAATCGCGAGGCCGCCATCGCCCGCGCGATCATCGCCATGGGCCACCAGCTGGGCATGACGGTGATCGCCAACGGCGTGGAATCGCAGGCGCAGCTGGGCTTCCTGCGTCGCAACGACTGCGACGTGTTCCAGGGCTACCTGTTCGGCGAGCCGATGTCGGCCGATGCCGCCGGCATGACCCTGCGCCGCCGCTACCTGCGCCCGGAAGCGTTCGCCGAGACCCGTCCGGACCGCACCCTGCTGCTGCTGGACGACGAGGAGAACGTGCTGCGTTCGCTGGTGCGCCTGTTCCGTCGCGATGGCTACCGCATCCTGGCCGCCGGCAACGTGCGCGATGCGTTCGACCTGCTGGCGATCAACGACGTGCAGGTGATCCTGTCCGACCAGCGCATGAGCGACATGAGCGGCACCGAGTTCCTGGGCCGGGTGAAGATGCTGTACCCGGATACGATCCGCTTGGTGCTGTCCGGCTACACCGATCTGAACACGGTGACCGATGCAATCAACCGCGGCGCGATCTACCGCTTCCTGACCAAGCCCTGGAACGACGATGAGCTGCGCAAGCACATCCACCAGGCGTTCCGCACGTACGAGGAACAGCGACGCAGCAATGCCGGGCCGACGGCGGTGGAAGCGGCGGATGCAGGCGAGGATCGCTCGCCGCTGCGGTGAGGGAAGCCGCCGGGCGTGCTGTCCAGGTCGATGCGGCCGTGGTGCTTGTTGATGATGCTGTAGGAGATCGACAAACCCAGGCCGGTGCCGCTGCCCACCGGCTTGGTGGTGAAGAACGGATCGAAGATGCGCTGGCGCAGCTCCGGCGAAATACCGCCACCGGTGTCCTCGAACTCCACCCAGACCGTGTCGCCGTCCACCCCGGTGCGCACGGTGATGGTGCCGCGCTCGGCAATGGCATGGCCTGCGTTGAGCAGCAGGTTCATGTAGACCTGGTTGAGTTCCGAAGGCAGGCATTCCACCAGCGGCAGCTGGCCGAACTCGCGGTGCAGGGTCACCTTGTACTTGAGCTCGTTCCAGATGATGTTGATGGTCGATTCCAGGCCGGAATGCAGGTCCACCAGCTTCCACGACTCGTCACGGCCGGAATACGAGAAGTCCTTCAGGTCGCGCACGATGCGGGTCACCCGCTCGATGCCCTCGCGCGATTCGGCCATCAGCTGCGGCAGGTCGCGGCTGATGAAATCGATGTCCAGGCGGTCACGGATATCGTCGATTTCCGGGATCAGCGCCTTCGGATCCGGCGCGCGCAGGGCCCGCTCGTACGCTTCGATGACGGTGAACAGGCTGCGCAGGTATTCCTGCAGGCTGCCCAGGTTGGAGTGCACGTAGCCGATCGGGTTGTTGATCTCATGCGCCACGCCGGCGGCGAGCTGGCCGATGGAGGCCATCTTTTCCGACTGCAGCAGCTTTTCCTGGGTGCCGTTCAGGCGCAGGTAGGCCTGGCGAAGCTCGGCGTGGCGCTGCTGCAGCTCGCGCTCGTAGTCTTCCTGCCCCTCGATGGGGCGGAACAGGGCCAGGTAGTGGCCGCTGCCCGGCTGGCCGTGGTGGTACAGGTGGGCGATGACCACGCCCTCGCCGACCGGCAGGCTGCCGTTCCACTGACCGTGCAGGCGGGCCTGCTCCAGCGCATCCGGCGGCAGCAGCTCACGCAGGCGCTGCGGCGCGGGGCCGGTGGTCTCGTTGCTGCCCAGCAGGTTCTGTGCGGCCGGATTGGCCAGGGCGACCTGCCCGTCTTCGGTGAACAGCAGCATGCCTTCGCGCACGCGCTCCAGCAGGGCCTGCAGCACCGGCTGCGGCGGAAGGGGGGCGGTAACCAGGGCGTTGGCGGCGGACACGGCGACTCGGGGGCTTGCGAACAGGCGCCCAATATACGCGCTGCCGCGCCATCGCAGCAGCCCACCGGCTGCTGCCGGCGGCCGGTGGGTCGATCAGGCGACGGCCAGCGGCCGGCGTGCGTTGACCGTGTGGGCCTGGCCCTTGGCGTCGTACGACGAGGATGCCTCGGTGCGGCCGAGCTGGCGCAGCGCCCAGTCGACCTCGCGGCGGCGGCGCGACAGCAGCACGCCGTTGGCGCGGTTGCGCTCGGCCAGCGCCTGCAGCTGCTCGCCCTCGCCCACCGGCGGGGTGGAATCCAGGGCGCGCAGTGCTTCCAGCTTGGCGCCGGTCGCGCGGATCAGCGCGTGCACATCGTGCTCGACCAGGGCCTGATGCTCGACATCCAGGGCCTGGGCAAGTCGCTGAAGATGTTCACTCATCGCCGCGGTCATCCCTGCAGCTGCTGGTCCAGTTCGAGCATGCGCGATGCGATCGCGTCCGGATTGATCTTGTAGCTGCCGTTCTGCAGCGACTCGCGCACGGCGGCGACACGCTGGGTGTCGATGGCCGGGGCGGTGCTCAGCTCGCGCTCGAGCGCCTGCAGGTTGGTGGCCTCGCCGGTCAGGCGCAGGCTATCCGCAGCCTCCACCGGGCGCGCCGGCGCATCGCCGCTGACGCCGGGCTTGGTGGCCGGGGTCGTCACGCTGCGCAGTGCCTGGGGGACCTGCAGGTTGCCGTCGATTTTCTGGCTCATGGGATGTCCTGGAGTTGCCGTTCACAAGGGATAACGGCCGCTGGGCCGTGATCTTTAGGGAAATCTCTTACTTTTTCAACGCGCCACGATTACGTCACCATGGGCGTCCACGGTCCCCTGCACGATGCGGCGGGAGGACAGGTTCTCTACCGAAACTCGGTCGTTCTCGCCCGCATCGCCCATCGCCCGGCCGGCAATGCGCACTTCGACCGAACCGCGCCGCGACACCAGGGCCACGTTGTCTCCTCGCTTGATGAGACGCTCGGTGACCAGGTCGTTGGCCGACAGCAGGCTTCCGGCCTGCAGGGGCCGACGGGCAATGCGACCGACCGCCGCGGCGGGATCGGACAGCACGGCACCGGCGATCCGTGCGGCGTCACGCTGGACAGTGCTGATATCGGCCGCGGCCAGGGTTTCTCCAGTGGCAATGCCACGGGTGAGCACCAGCACGGCCTGGTTGTGGCGCACCTTCACCGGCACGAACAGGCGCCAGCCGCCGGCATCGGGGCAGCTGACCTCCACCGTGGTGTTGGCGGTGGGCTGCACCTGCAGGGCCGACCCGCAGCGCGGCAGGCGCATTGCATCGGCCACCACGGCCTCGCCCTCGGCGCCGGCTGGCAGGGTCGACAGCGCCGCTGTACGGATGCTGGCGACCGGCTGCCAGTCGGTGGCGGCCGCCCATGGCGAGACAAACGCCAGGGCGATGGCCAATAGAGATGTGATCCGGCGCATGGCGCCTCCTGTTCGGTAAGACCTGGCCGGGTGCGTGCAAGTGGCGTGCCAGAGGCTCTTGTAGAGTCGAGCCGTGCTCGACTGCTTTGGACATGAATGCCAGTCGAGCATGGCTCGACTCTACAAAAGCGCTCAAGTTCGGCCGCCCCCACGCCGATACAGCAGCCATGTCCCATGACCTGCTCAACCGGATCGACCAGCGGACCCGACTGGCCGGCCACAATCGCCTGGCGCTGCTGCTGTTCCGTCTCGGCGGACGTCAGCTTTTTGGCGTCAACGTCTTCAAGGTGCAGGAAGTCCTGCGCCGCCCGGAGCTGTTCCAGGTGCCCGGCCTGCCCGGCCAGTTCGCCGGCGTGGCCGACGTGCGGGGCCGCTCGGTGCCGGTGCTGGACCTGGGCCTGGCCATCGGCCACCCCGAGCGTGAGCCGGACGCGGACACTGCCCCCGGCTACCTGGTGGTGACCGAGTTCAACCGCTCCATCCAGGGCTTCCTGGTGAGCGGGGTCGAGCGCATCGTCAACATCGCGGTGGAGGACATCCACCCGCCGCCGGAGCTGGGCGCCGAATCGAGCTACCTGACCGCGGTGACCCGCTTCCAGGGCGAGCTGATCCAGGTGATCGACGTGGAAAGCGTGCTGGCCGACATCGCCCAGATACGCGGCGAGGCGGTGCTGGACCCGACCATGGCCATGCCCGCCGACGCCCCCCAGCTGCAGGTGCTGGTGGTGGACGACTCGCGCGTGGCCCGCCAGCAGATCCGCAGCGTGCTGGACCAGCTGGGGGTGGGCGCCACACTGCTGTCCGATGGCAAGCAGGCGCTGGACCACCTGCTGCAGATCCACGCCTCGGGCGAAAACCCGGCCGACCGCTACGCCATGGTGATCTCGGACATCGAGATGCCGGCCATGGACGGCTACACGCTGACGACGGAAATCCGGCGCCACGCCGGCCTGTCCGGGCTGTATGTGCTGCTGCACACCTCCCTGTCAGGCGTATTCAACAATGCGATGGTGGAGCGCGTGGGCGCCAACGCCTTCGTGGCCAAGTACTCGCCGCACGAGCTGGCCGACTTCGTGCTGGACCGCCTGCGCAAGGTGGCGATGGCGGCGTAAGGCCGCCCCACGCC
>NZ_JACVTV010000111.1:0-14756 GCF_016624625.1 Stenotrophomonas sp. S41
ACAAACCTCATATCTATTCATGTAACCCTCTGGGTTGGATCGGGTGTCCAACTCCAGGGGGTCACTTCAGGGATGGGTTCACGGCGTCCCCCGACCCGTCTACCACCCGGCCAACCCCGGTGATCGAGCAACCCAACCCCCACCACGGAGGGGCTCCGCCGTTCGCCGATCCCCCGCCGCAGGCGCGCCTTCCGCGCAGGAAAAAAATTTCCAACTGACCTGTCGATTCCCGTCCCCCCGGTTCGTCGTACCCATGAAGGGCACGCAAACCGCCGCCCACGGGAGACCCACATGAAAGTCATGGTGATCGTCAAAGCCAACGCCGATTCCGAAGCCGGGCGCCTGCCCAGCGAAGCGGAACTGGCCGAAATGGGCGCCTACAACGAACAACTCGTCGCCGCCGGCATCATGCTCGCCGGTGAGGGCCTGCACGCCACTGCCCGTGGCCGCCGCATTCATTTTGGCGCCGCCGCGCCGCAGGTGCAGGCCGGACCGTTCGGCCCGCCCAGCGAGCAGATCGCCGGCTTCTGGCTGTGGAACGTGCGCTCGCTGGACGAGGCGGTCGAATGGGCCAGCCGTGCCCCGTTCGGCGCTGGCGGCATCCTCGAGCTGCGTCCGCTGATCACCGCCGAGGATTTCGGCGAAGCCTTCACCCCCGAATTACAGCAGCAGGAACAGCGTCTGCGGGAACAGCTGGAAAACTGATCGATCTTCCCTGCCACATCCGCCGGTACGCCCCGGCACCACCACCCAACGGAGCATTGCCATGAAACTGATTCCCTTCCTTGGCTTCAGCGGCCAGGCCCACGATGCGATGGCCTTCTATGCCAAGGCCCTCGGCGGCCAAGTCACCTCGGAGATGAAGTACCGCGACATGCCGCCATCCGATGGTTCGCCGGGCTGCAACGAGATGCCAGCTGAAACCCTCGACCACGTGGCGCACAGCCAGCTGGAGATCGACGGCGCGATCCTGATGGCCGCCGATGGCCCGGGCGGCGGCGAGGGCGGTTCGACCACCATCAATGTCGACGTCGACAGCATCGAGGAAGCCGAGCGCGTGTTCGCCGCGCTGGCTGAAGGCGGCCAGGTGCAGATGCCGATCGCCGAGACGTTCTGGGCGCATCGCTGGGGCATGTTGATCGACCGCTTCGGCAAGCCGTGGATGGTCAACTGCATGAAGCAGCCCTGATCCGGCTCCAACATCCATCTCCCATCACCCGCACAGGAAACGCAACGATGAGCGCACCGCAACCGCAGATAATCTTCGTCAACCTGCCCGTGCAGGACCTGCAACAGTCCAAGGACTTCTTCAGCGCGCTGGGCTACAGCTTCAACCCGGCCTACACCAATGAAGACGCCGCCTGCATGGTCATCAGCGAGAGCATCTTCGTGATGCTGCTGGTCAAGCCGTTCTTCCAGCAGTTCACCAACAAGAACATTGCTGATGCGCACGCGGAGACCGAGGTGATCACCTGCCTTTCCGCTGCCAGCCGCAAGGCGGTGGACGTGATGGTGGACAAGGCGGTGGCCGCCGGTGGCAGCGAGCCGCAACCGGCGCGCGATTACGGTTTCATGTACCAGCGCGGCTTCCAGGACCTGGATGGACACCTGTGGGAAATCGCACACATGGATGGCGAGCCGGGCTGACGGCGCGCCTCGAGGAGGAGAACCATGGCTTACGTCGATGCTTACGTGCTGCCGTGCCCGCAGGACAAGGTGGCCGACTACCGCCGCCTTGCCCGCAAGGCCGGCACGGTCTGGAAGGATCACGGCGCGCTGCAGTACATGGAATGCGTGGCCGATGATGTCGAACCCGGGAAGTCCACCTCGTTCCCGCGTGCGGTGAAGGCCAAGCCGGGGGAAACGGTCATCGTTGCTTTCGTGGTGTTCCGCTCGCGTGCTGCACGCGACCGCATCAACGCCAAGGTGATGGCCGACCCGCGCCTGGCCAGCATCGGCCCCAAGGACATGCCGTTCGATACCAGGCGCATGTTCTGGGGCGGCTTCAAGCCGATCGTCCAGGCATGAGGGTTGGCGCTTGTGCGGGCACGGCCTGCGTGCTGTGATCGGCGCATGACCGAGCCCGCCCTGAGCCAGCGACTGGAAACCCTCTGGCGGATGGAATCGCCGGTGTTGATCGCGCGCCTGGCGCGGCTGCTCGGCGGTGATGTCGGCCGCGCCGAGGAGCTGGCCCAGGACACCTGGCTGGCCGCGCTGGAGCGCTGGCCGGCGCAGGGCATCCCGGACAACCCCGGAGCCTGGCTGATGACCACCGCGCGCAACCGTGCCATCGATGTGCTGCGCCAGCACCAGCGCGTGGCGCAGCAGCATGCGCAATGGGGCGAGGAACTGCACCCGGCGGCGCTGCCCGCACCCGATGACAGCCAGGCACTGGAGGACGACCTCGGCGATGACCTGCTGCGGCTGATGTTCGTGGCCTGCCATCCGGTGCTGCCGGCCGATGCACGGGTGGCGCTGACCCTGCGCCTGCTGGGCGGGCTGACCACCACCGAGATCGCCCGCGCCTTCCTGCAGCCGGAACCGACCATCGCCCAGCGCATCGTGCGCGCCAAGCGCACCCTGGTGCAGAAGCAGGTGCCCTACGAAGTGCCGCGCGCCGAGGCGCTGCCCGAGCGGCTGGCCTCGGTGCTGGAGGCCATCTACCTGGTCTTCAACGAGGGCTATGCGGCCAGTGCCGGTGATGACTGGATGCGGCCGGCCTTGTGCGAGGAAGCGCTGCGGCTGGCCCGCATCCTCGCCCATCGCCTGCCCGCGCCGGCGGTGCTGGGCCTGCTGGCGCTGATGGAACTGCAGGCCTCGCGTGCCGCGGCGCGCGTCCATGCGCAGGGCCAGCCGGTATTGCTGGACGTGCAGAACCGCGCGCGCTGGGACTGGCTGCAGATTGAACGCGGGCAACAGGTGCTGCAGCGTGCGCTGGATGCCGGCGGCGGCAACGATGCCTACGTGCTGCAGGCACGCATCGCGGCCTGCCATGCCACCGCGCGCCGTGCCGAAGACACCGACTGGGCACGCATCGCCGCGCTGTATGCGCAGCTGCTGCAGGTGATGCCTTCGCCGGTGGTGGCCCTCAACCGGGTGGTGGCGGTGTCGCGCAGTGACGGTGCGTTCGCGGCCTGGGGGTTGTTGCAGCCGTTGCTGGTCGATGCGCGGTTGCAGGGCTATGCCCCGTTGCAGGTGGTGCGCGGCGAGCTGCTGCTGCAGCTGGGTCGGCGTGACGATGCCGCCACCGCCTTCCGCGAGGCGGCCGCGCTCACCGGCAATGCCCGCGAGCAGGCGCTGCTGCTCGCGCGCGCCCAGACATCTGGGTCAGAGCCCTTTTCCACCGGAAAAGGGATCTGACCCCTTCTTGTTGAGTGCCGACCAACGGTCGGCACCCACCCCGCCATCCCACGCAATGCAGGCTTTTGCTTTTGGAGTTGCCGGCCAGCGGCCGGCACTACCGCAGGTGCAGGGCGCAGCCCTGCCGAATCCCATTACACTCCGGAAGGATTTTCCTGCTGGAGAGAGCAATGAAACGAGCAGTACTGGGCATCCTGGCCCTGTCGGTGTCGAGCGCACTGATGGCCGCCACGCCGAAATTCGATGGCGCGCGGATCTCCGCCGACGTCAAGGAACTGGCCTCCGACGCCTACGAGGGCCGCTCGCCGGCCACCGCTGGCGAAGAAAAGACCATTGCCTATCTCAGCAAGCAGTTTGCCGCCGCCGGCCTGCAGCCGGGTGGCGACCTGCAGGATGGCAAGCGCCTGTGGACCCAGGCCGTGCCGCTGCGCAAAGGCGACATCGTCGGTACCCCGCAGCTGGCCCTGCACCAGGGCGGCAAGACCGTCACCCTCGACCAAGGCAAGCAGATCGCCGTGCGGGCCGCCATGAACGGTGCCACCACCGTCGACATCAGCAAGGCCCCGCTGGTCTTCCTCGGCTACGGCGTGAAGGCGCCGGAGCGCAACTGGGACGACTTCAAGGGCGTCGACCTGAAGGGCAAGATCGCCGTCGTGCTGATCAACGACCCCGATTTCGAAACCGGCAAGGGCGACTTCGACGGCAAGGGCATGACCTGGTACGGGCGCTGGCCGTACAAGTACGAAGAAGGCGCACGCCAGGGCGCGCTCGGCGTGCTGATCGTGCACGAGACCGCGCCGGCTTCGTACGGCTGGGCCACCGTGGCCGGCTCCAACACCAACACGATGTTCGACGTGGTGCGTGACAACCCCGCCGAGACCCACCCGCTGCTGGAAGGCTGGATCCAGCGCGACCTCGCCGTCGAGCTGTTCCGCGCCGCCGGGCAGGATTTCGAGGCGCTGAAGAAGAAGGCGCAGCAGCGCGACTTCACTCCGGTGGCGCTGACCGGCGCCAGCCTGGATGCGAAGTACGCAGTGAAGACCGAAGTGATCACCTCGCACAACGTGGCCGCACGCCTGGAAGGCAGCAGCCACCCGGACGAGACCATCATCTACAGCGCGCACTGGGACCACATCGGCGTGGGCGAACCGGACGCGCGCGGCGACCGCATCTTCAACGGCGCGCTGGACAACGCCAGCGGCACCGCCTCGCTGATCGAACTGGCCCGCGGCTTCGCCAAGGGTCCGCGTCCGCAGCGCTCGCTGCTGTTCCTGGCGGTCACCGCCGAGGAAAAGGGCCTGCTGGGTTCGGAGTACTACGCCACCCACCCGCTGTACCCGCTGGAAACCACGGTGGCGGCGATCAACATGGACGGCATGTCGCCGTTCGGTCCGTCGCGTGACTTCGGCATCTACGGCACCGCGCGCTTCGAACTGCTGGACCAGCTGAAGGACGTCGCCAAGGGCTGGGACATCCGCTACACCCCGGACCCGAAGCCGGAAGCGGGCCTGTTCTTCCGCTCCGATCACTTCTCGTTCGCCAAGCGCGGCGTGCCGGCGCTGTCCTGGTCGGCCGGCCAGGACTGGGTGGACGGTGGCGTTGCCGCCGGCAAGAAGGCCTCGGAGGATTACACCGCCAAACGCTACCACCAGCAGGGCGACGAATGGCAGCCGGACTGGGTGTTTGCCGGTGCCGCGCGCGACCTGGAAGTGCTCTACACGCTGGGCAACCAGCTGGCCAACTCGCGCAGCTGGCCGAACTGGAGCACCGACGAGTCGTTCCGCGCCGTGCGTGACAGCAGCGCCGACCAGCGCAAATAAGAAGCACCGGTAGCGCCGGGCCATGCCCGGCGTTCCCGTGACCGCTTCCATCCCCGGTTTCCGGGGCTTCGTCGCAGGCCGCTTGTTTGCCCGGTGGGCCGACCTATGCTCGGCTCACCCCCTTCCTCCAAGGCGCTGCCGTGATCGCCAGCCTCACTCTCATTCTCCGTCACCTGTTGGCCTGGGCCGTGGCACTGCTGGTGGCCGGCATGGTCTGGAGCGGCATCTTCAGCGGCATGAACGACGGCCCCGGCTGGATCTTCGGCCTGCTGGCGATGTTCCTGATGATCAGCGCGCTGGGCAGTGCCATCACCCACGTGCGCCGCGTGTGGCTGATCGCCGGGCGCCTCGACGGCAGCACCCTGTCCGGCCACCAGCGCCGCCAGATCGAAGTGCCTCTGGATGCTGGCCCTGCGTTCGCCCTGGTCGAGGCCGCCGTGGCCGAACTGCCGCGGGTGGAAGACGTGGAAAGCGCCGCCGGCAGCCTGCAGGTGCGCGCCTACGTGCGCCGCGTCGATCCCTGGAATGGCCGCCAGCCCTCGCGCTGGAACCTGCCGGCGCGGCTGGCCATCAAGCGCAACAGCGTGCAGGCCACGGTCACCCCGGGGCAGGGCACCAGCACCGTCACCCTGCTGTTCGAGCCCGATGCCGGCTGGTGGGCCGACCTGCTGGCGCTGGATGAGGGCAGCAATTTCGAGAACGCCGAGGCCGTCACCCGCGCCATCACCCGCCGCGTGGCCGACCAGCGCCGCGACGAGCAGGCCGCCGCCGAACAGACCCAGGTGGAAAAGGAACTGTCGGTGGCCCGCCTGAACCTGCTGCACGCGCAGGTGGAACCGCACTTCCTCTACAACACCCTGGCCAATGCGCAGGTGCTTACCCGCACCGATCCCGGCCGTGCCGAACAGATGCTCGGCCACCTCATCCAGTACCTGCGCAGTTCGCTGCCGCAGGTGGATGAGTCGGTGTCCACGCTCGGTGTGGAGCTGGAGCGCACCCGCGCCTACCTGGAAATCCTGCGCATCCGCATGGGCGCGCGGCTGGCGGTGGAAGTGCAGGTGCCCAACGAGCTGCATGGCGTGCACATGCCGGCGATGGCGCTGCAGACGCTTGTGGAAAACGCGATCAAGCATGGCCTGGAACCCAAGCCCGGTGGCGGCACGATCTGGATCCTGGCGCGTGCGTTCGATGACCACGTGACGGTGACCGTGGCCGACGATGGCCTGGGCTTCGGACAGGGCACCAGCGGCACCGGCATCGGCCTGAAGAACCTGCGCGAGCGCCTGCGCCTGACCTGCGGCGAGCAGGCCGGCGTGGCCATCGTCGCCAATTTCCCCAGCGGCGTTGCCGCCACCATGACCCTGCCGCAGCCGGCCAAGGAACGCAGTCATGCCGCTTGAAGCCCTGATCGCCGAAGACGAGGAACTGCTGCGGCAGTCGCTGGTGGAGCAGCTGGGCCGGTTGTGGCCAGACCTGAAGCTGGTGGCCGAGTGCGAGGATGGCGCCAGTGCGCTGGAACAGCTGGCCGAAAAGCAGCCGGACATCGCCTTCCTCGATATCCGCATGCCCGGCATCAGTGGCATCGAGGTGGCACGCGCGCTGTCCGAACTGAGCCCGCGCACGCAGGTGGTGTTCGTCACCGCCTACGACCAGTACGCCATCGACGCGTTCGAGCAGGGCGCGATGGATTACCTGCTGAAGCCGGTCAGCGACGAGCGCCTGCTGGCCACCCGCGAGCGCATCCTTTCGCGTCTGCCCAACACGCGCCAGGACGATGCGGTGCTGGAACGCCTGCTGCAGCGCCTGGGCCCGTCACAGGGCGCGGGTGATCGCCCGCCGCTGGCCTGGATCACCGCCAGCAACGGCCGCGACACGCAGCTGATCATGCTGGAGGACGTGGTCTATTTCCGCGCCGACAACAAGTACACGACGGTGGTCACCAGCGCCGGTGAAAGCCTGCTGCGCACGCCGCTGCGCGAACTGCTGGAAGTGCTCGACCCGCAGCACTTCCGCCAGGTGCACCGCTCGACCATCGTCAACATGAAGGCGGTGGCGGCGGTCAGCCGCGATGACACCGGCCGCGGCGTGCTGCGCCTGCGCCAGCGGCCGGAGACGCTGGTGGTCAGCCAGCCGTTCATGAGCCTGTTCCGCGGCATGTAGAAAGAACAATGCCACCGTGACAGTGCACGGTGGCATTGTGGCTCCCCCCGCTTCCCTGGACCCGTTGGCCAGCCTCAGTAGGCCGGCTGCAGGGTCAGATCGTGGTGGTGTTCGGTTTCGCCGACATGGTTGAGCCGGCCGACCAGTTCCGAGTGCTGCCGCATGCGGCCGATCTCGGTCATGATGCGGATGTCCTCGTGGCGCAGCTCGCGCCGGGTGGTGACGGCCTGCTTGTAGTCCAGCACTTCCGGGTAGTGCTCGGCCAGGTCCAGTGCTTCGGCAACGCACTCGACGCTGTCAGCCTTGGAGGTGATGCGGGCGCGGCTGTTGAATGCCTTCATCCAGCGTTCGAAACCGGCCTGCTGGTCGAACATGTTGGCCATGAACCAGATCACGAACAGGATCGAGACCCACGAGCCGAACACCACGACCACGCGGGTAAAGGTGATGTGGTAATCGTCGCGCCAGAGGTAGTTGGCGATCAGGCCGAGGATGAGCAGGGACGCCGCCTGCCAGCCGATGATCGAGGCGATCAGCCATTGGCACTTGGCCTGGGCCAGCACCGCCACTTCTTCGCGGATCTGCTGCTCGCTGAGGTTGCGCCAGTGCGCGACCTGTTTGTCGAACGGGCTGTGGTAGAGCTCGTTGTCGCGAAGCAGTAGTCCCAAACCCTTGAACAAAGCAATCATGGCTGGCTCCCTTGTGGAACGTGCGTCGATCAGCATTGGACGGTGTGGCGGGTTCAGTTCTAGCACTTCCAGAGCGCCGTGCAATGGGTGGAATGCCTAGCGCCGTAAGGGTTTTGTCTGAATGGGTGAATGTTGATGCGGCGCAGCATCGCGCCGGAAGCCTGCGTCAAGATGTCGCAGGGTGAAATGTGCTGCGGCTGCACATGGAACCGTGGCTGAGCCGACGGGCTCGCTGCATCGGCCCGTATCGCCCAGAATCGAGGCTGACCGCGCAGACCGCGGCCGATTCCGCCACCGCCTGGACCGAAGATGCCGCCGCTGCTGCACCGCCTTTCCCGCCCCGTCACCGCGCCGATCCGGCGCTGGGTGCTCGATGCCTTCCCGCGCGGCCAGAGCGGCATCGATTATGACCATCCGCTGGGCGACCCCGGCTGGTTCGGGCCGGACAGCGTGACCTGGCGCATGCACGCCGAGCTGCCCTCGATGCTGGCCGGCGGCCTGTGTGCGCTGATGCTGCAGACCCTGCACCCACGCGCGCTGGCCGGCGTGTACGACCATTCCAACTTCCGCCAGGACCTGGTCGGCCGCCTGCGCCGGACCACCGCGTTCGTCGCCGGCACCAGCTACGCGCCGGCTGCTGAAGTGGAAAAACTTGTGGCCAAGGTGCGCCGCATCCATGCGCAGATCCGCGGCCGCACCGCGCAGGGCGAAGACTACGCGGCTGACGACCCGCAGCTGCTGACGTGGGTGCACGTGACCGAGGCGTTCGGCTTCCTGCAGGGCTATCGCCGCTACGGCCGCGAGGTGCCGGTGGAGATTGCCGACCGCTACTACGACGAGTACCGCTGCGTGGCCGAAGCGCTGGGCGCGGTGGATGTGCCGCGCAGCGAGGCGGAGGTGGCGGCCTATTTCTGCGCGCGGCAGCCGGAGCTGCTGGCCGATGCGCGGTCGCGCGAGGTGCTGGAGGTGTTGTCGGCGGTCAACCTGCCGGTGCCGATCCCGGGCCTGTCGCGCGCGGTGTTCCTCGGCGCCGGTGCCGCGCTGCTGCCCGACTGGGCCGAAGCGATGCTGGAACGCAGTGCCGGCCAGCGTACCCAGGCGGCCGCGTCGGCCAAGCTGATGCAGGGCATGGCACCGCTGTTCCGCCGCGCGTTGCCCGATGGCCTGGCCACGCGCGCGTGCGCACGCGTGGGTGTGCCGGTGGACGTGTTGCGGGAGTGGCCGACCATGCGTTGATCCATCGCGTGGATGGCACTGCATCCCAAAAAAAAACGGGCGCCTTTCGGCGCCCGTTCGCATCACATCACCACACCTTGACCCGCTTGTCCGGGGCCAGGTACAGCTTCTGGCCTTCCTTCACTTCAAACGCCGGGTACCAGGCGTCGATGTTGCGCACGGTCAGCGCACGGTACTGGCCCGGTGCGTGCACGTCGGTCAGCAGGCCGTTGCGCAGTGCCTGCTCGCGGCTCTTGCTGCGCCACGCCTGGGCGAAACCGAGGAAGAAGCGCTGGTCCGGGGTGAAGCCTTCCAGGGTCTGGCCCGGCTTGCCCTGCAGCGACAGCTGGTAGGCGTCGTAGGCGGTGCCCAGGCCGGCCACGTCGGCGATGTTCTCGCCCAGGGTCAGCTTGCCGTTGACGTGCACGCCGGGGAACGGCTCGTAGCTGCTGAACTGCGCGGCCAGTGCATCACCGGCGGCGTTGAACTGCTTGAGGTCCTCGGCCGTCCACCAGTTGTGCAGTTTGCCGGTTTCATCGAACAGCGCGCCGGCATTGTCGAAGCCGTGGCTGATCTCGTGGCCGATCACCGCGCCGATGGCACCGTAGTTCACCGCGTCGTCGGCGGCGCCGTCGAAGAACGGCGGCTGCAGGATCGCGGCCGGGAACACCAGGCGGTTTTCCAGCGGCACGTTCATCGCGTTGATGGTCTGCGGCAGCATCGCCCACTCGTTGTGGTCGACCGGCTTGCCCAGCTTGGCGACGTTGCGCGCGTACTCGAACTGCTCGGCGCGCTGCGCATTGCCCAGCGGATCGTCACGGCGGATCTCCAGGCCGGTGTAGTCGCGCCAGGTATCCGGGTAGCCCATGCCCACGGTCAGGCCGGCCACCTTGGCCTTGGCGTGTGCCTTGGTCTGCGGCGACATCCAGGCCAGCGCGTCGATGCGCTTGGCGAAGGCGGCGATGATGTTCTTCGCCATCTCGTCCGCGCGTTCCTTGGTCTTGGCGTCGAAGTGCTTTTCCACGTAGCGCTTGCCGATGGCTTCACCGACGGCGTGGTTGGCATCGTCCACCGCACGCTTCCAGCGGTCGCTCTGCTGCGGGGTGCCGCTCAGCGCGGTGCCGTGGAAGGCGAAGCGGGCGTCGGCGAAGGTCTTCGGCAGGTAGGCCGCGGCGCGGTCCAGCGCGTGGAAGGTCATGTAGTCCTTCCACACGTCCAGCGGTTCGGTAGCCACCAGCCTGGACAGGCCGGCGACGGCCTTCGGCTGCCACACGATGAAGTCCTGCTGCTGGCCCAGCTTTGCTGCGTCCAGGAACGCCGCCCAGTCCATGCCCGGCGCCTTGGCGTTGAAGTCCGCCTGCGTCCACGGGTTGGCACCCAGGGTCACGTTGTTGGTTTCTTCCTGGCTGGCGTGGGCCTGGGCGATCTTGGTTTCCAGCGCGAGGATGCGCTGCGCCTTGCCTGCCGGGTCGGCCACGCCGGCCAGCTGCAGCACCTGCGCGATGTAGGCCTGGTACTGCTTGCGCAGCTCGGCCATGCGGCCGTCACCCAGGTAGAAATCGCGGTCGGGCATGCCCAGGCCGCCCTGCACCAGGTACGGCGCGTTGCGGTCCGGCTGCAGCATGTCCACCGACACCCACAGGCCGAACAGGCGGTCGGTGTAGAAGTTGGTGGCGTTGAGCAGGTCGACGTCGGCGCGCATGTCGCCGCCCAGCGCACGTGCCAGGCCTGCCTTGTCGGCGATGCCGCCGATCGCGGCCAGCTGCGGCTGCACCGGGGCCAGACCGCGCTTCTCGATGCCGGCCTCGTCCATGAACGCGGCGTAGTAGTCGCCGATCAGCTTGTCATCGCCGCTGGCCTGCGCATTGCCGGCCGCGCCTTCGAGGATCGCGCGGGTATCGGCCTGGGTCTTTTCGGCGATGACGTTGAAGCTGCCAAAGCGCGAACGGTCGGCGGGGATCTCGGTGTTCTTCACCCAGGTGCCGTTGGCGAAGCCGAAGAAGTCGTCGCCGGCGGCGATGCTGCGGTCCATGCCGCTGGCATCGAAGCCGAAGCTGCCCAGCATCGGCTTGGCCGGGGCAGGGGTGGCATCGGCCGGCGCGGCGGTGCCGGCGGCCGGTTCGGCCGGGCGGTCGCAGGCGGCCAGGGACAGGCTGGCGACGATGGCCAGCGCCAGGGTGGGACGGCGCAGCTTGGACATGGACTTCTCTTGCAGCGGGAAAACCCCAAGTCTAATCCCCTGCGCGTGTGCTGGACGCTCCGCCACGGGGGCCGCGCTGTGCGCGATCTGGCTGAACACGCGCCGACGATCTTCACGCCGTCATCGACGTGGTGCATGCTGGGGGCTGCATGCCGGTGCAGCCGCGGGGAGGTGGCGCACCGGACAGACCCAGGCGTCAAGAATGCTGATCTGCGGCCGCTCTGGTCGGGGATGTGGAGGAATCGTTCGCGCATGAAGCCAGTCGTCTGCACAGGGAACACCGACCGATGCCAGCGTTGAAGCACGCGCTGGCCCGGCCGCTGCGCGCCATCACCTGGGGCGGCATCGCCGTGGGCGTGCTGCTGGCCGTGGTGCTGGCGGTGATGCTGGCCAACGACTACCAGCGCCGGCTGGAAGCCGCGCAGCGGCAGAGCCGTGCCATGGCCGTGGGCACCGAGCGGCTGCTGGCGATGGAACTGCGCAACCTGGAACGGGCCATGAGCGGTATCGCCGCCGATGCCGCGCAGCTGTTCCGCAGCGTACCGGCGCAGGCGCCGGCGCTGCTGGATGCGTCCATTGACGGTGTGCTGGGCCGCCACGCGGAACTGCACAGCATCGTCGTGCTCGATACCTACGGCCGCGCGCTGACCGCCGGCAAGGGCGACCTGCAGCTGCCGCTGTGGACCGACCCGCAGCGGCGCGGGCAGGGCAGCGCGCTGTACCTCGGCCCGCCGCAGCAGGTCATCGATGGCAGCTGGGTGGTGCCGCTGGCGCTGCCGATGGCGGGCGACCGCTGGCTGCTGGCACGCCTGCGCTGCGAGGAGCTGCAGCGCATTGTCAGTGGCTTGGACGTCGGCGCCCATGGACTGGTGTCGATCAGTGACCGGGATGGTGCCATGCTGGCACGGGTGCCGGACCCGCAGGCGACGGTAGGCCATCGCTATCTCCTGCCGGGACGTGACCTGCTGGGTCGTGCTGCCGTGGTGGAACTGGGCAGCATCCCCGGCGCGGTAGATGGCATTCCGCGTATTTCCACCATCAGCACGCTGCAGCACAGCCCGCTGGCGGTGCAGGTCGGGTTGGCCGACCAGGATGTGCTGGCGCCCTGGTGGCCCTACCTGCAGGCAGCAGTGGCCATTGTGCTGGCCTACATAGCCGTGCTGCTGGTGCTGCTGTACGCGGTGCGCCGCAGTACCCGCAGCCATCAGTCGATGGCCGAGGAACTGCGCACCGGCAGTGCCGAACTTGCGTTGGCCAACCAGGTCGGCCGGGTATGCACTTGGCACGTGGACGAAGATGCCGCGCAGTTGCACTGGTCGCCGCTGGCCCGCGAGATCTTTGACATTCCGGCAGACTCGCTGCCCCTGTCCGACTTCTTTACCCGCGTCCACCGCGAGGACAGTGAGCGACTGCAGCGTGCGTTCGAGCAGTCGTTCGCCGGCGACGCGGTACTGGACGAGGAATTCCGCCTGGTGCTGCCCGGTGGCCAGGTGCGGTGGGTGGCCGCGCGCGGCCAGCGGGTGGAAGTGGCCGACCGCCAGCGCCGCATGATCGGCGCGCTGACCGACCAGACCGAGCGCTACCGTGCGCGCGAACAGATGAGTCGTGCAGAGCGCCGCTTCCGCCTGCTGTTCGACCGCAACCCGGCACCGTTCTGGGTGTTCGATCCAAGCAGCCTGCGTTTCCTTGAAGTCAACGAAGCAGCTGTCGAGCAGTACGGCTACAGCCGCGAAGAATTCCTGCAGATGAGCATCCTCGACATCCGTCCGCGTGGCGGGTGGGACGAGGTGATGGGTGCCATTGCACGGGCGCGCGTGGATGGGCTGCCGGAGTCGACGGTGCGCATGCACCGGCGCCGCGATGGCAGCGAGTTCGAGGTGCGTGCGCACCTGTCCATGCTGGATTTCGACGGTCGCGCCGCCTGCCTGGTGCTGGCCGAGGATGTCAGCGAGCGCCTGGCCTACGAGCGCGACCTGGCCTACCGCGCGCGGCACAACCCGGATACCGGCCTGCTGACCGTGCGCGCGCTGACCGAGCAGCTGGACGCACAGGAAGGCGCCTACACCATCGCCTACGTGCAGCTGCGCGGCTTGCAGCTGGTGGCCGATACGCTGGGCCGCGAGATCGGCGATGCGGTGCTGCAGTCGATGGCCCTGCGCCTGGGCGGGTTGGGCGCGCGCTTCGGCACGCTGGCCTTCCAGCCGGCCGAGGACTTCGTGCTGGCCATCGGTGGCGAGCACACCGCGCAGCGGGCGCTGGATGACCTGCTGCAGATCGTCTCGGCGCCGATGCGCGGCAAGGATTCGCTGCACCAGTTCGAGCCGCGCATCGGCGTGGCCGTGCATGCGGTGGGCGATGGCCACAGTGCCGAGCAGGTGATCGGCATGGCCGCGCAGGCTGCGCATGCCGCGCGCGCCGAAGGCAACGTGGTGGCCTGGTTCGATACTGCGGTGACCACCCGCCTGGCCGACCGCCTGCGCCTGGCCGCGCGCATCCATGCCGCCATCGACAACGAATTCCAGCTGTATTTCCAGCCGATCCGCCATGCCAGCGATGGCAGCCCGGCGGCACTGGAGGCGCTGCTGCGCTGGCCGCAGGCCGATGGCAGCTTCATTCCGCCCAGCGAGTTCATCCAGCTGTGCGAGGACACCGGGCTGATCCTGGCGTTGGGGCGCTGGGTGATCCGCGCCGCCGCACAGGCACAGCGGCGCTTGGTGGATGCCGGTTGGGGCGAGCTGTCGATCGCGGTGAACGTGTCGGCGGTGCAGTTCTTCAACAGTGACCTGGTGGCCGAGTTCACCCGCGCACAGAAGGAGTTCGGCCTGGCCCGCGGCGCACTGCACGTGGAGCTGACCGAGAGCAGCCTGATGCGCAAGCCGGCGCAGGCGATGCAGACCATGCAGCGCCTGCACGAGCAGGGCATCTGCGTGTCGCTGGATGATTTCGGCACCGGCTATTCCAGCATGTCCTACCTGCAGCACCTGCCGCTGGACATCCTGAAGATCGACCGCAGCTTCGTGGCGGATGTGGAAACCAATCCGCGCAACGCCTCCATCTGCCGCGCACTGCTGTCGCTGGGCCACAGCATGGGCCTGACCATCATTGCCGAGGGCGTGGAAACGCCGGGCCAGCTGAACTGGTTGGCCGCGCACGGCTGCGACCAGGTGCAGGGCTACCTGCTGGGTCGGCCGGCGCCGCTGGAAAAGATCATCGATTCGCTGGATGAAGTGGTGGTGTGAGCGGGAAGATCCGCGGGGGGGGGGGGGGGGGGGGGGGCGGGGGGGGGCGCCGGGCGGGGGGGGGGCGGGGGGG
>NZ_JACVTV010000112.1:0-14723 GCF_016624625.1 Stenotrophomonas sp. S41
TACATTGGGCCCATTTGGGCGGGGGGGGCCCGCCGGTGGGGGGCCACGGGGTCGGATCCCGTTGCTGCGCAACGGGCTCTGACCCCGATGTTGCTGCATGGCCGCGTTGTGCCGACCAACGGTCGGCACCTACCGGATCAGAGACCCTGCAGTGTCCCGACCAACGGTCGGGACCCACCGGGAAGCTTACAGACCCTGCATCAACGCCATCTGCGCCGAATGCGGCGCTTCGTCGTGGGCCGGGGTGCGCTTGTGGTAGATGCCGTGGGCATCCAGTTCCCAGGCGTTGAGGTTGTCGTCCAGGTAGTTCTGCAGCACTTCGCGGTACACGCGCTTGGCCAGGTCCGGGTCGAGGATCGGGAAGCAGGTCTCCACGCGGCGCAGCAGGTTGCGTTCCAGCCAGTCGGCGCTGGCGCAGTACAGCTCCGGTGCGCCGTCGTTGCCGAACCAGTAGACGCGGCTGTGTTCCAGGAAGCGGCCGACGATCGAGCGCACGCGGATGTTGTCCGAGATGCCCGGCACGCCCGGGCGCAGGGTGCAGGCGCCGCGGATGATCAGGTCGATCTGCACGCCGGCCTGCGAGGCCGCGTACAGCGCGCGCACCACCTGCGGTTCGTTCAATGCGTTCATCTTGGCGATGATGCGCGCCGGGCGGCCGGCGGCGGCGATGCGCGTCTCGCGCTCGATGCGCGCCAGGATGCCGGTGTGCAGGGTGAAGGGCGACTGCAGCAGGCGCTTCAGCTTCATCTTCGAGGCCAGCCCGGACAGCTGCTGGAACAGCAGGTGCACGTCATTGCCGATGTCCGCATCGGCGGTGATCAGGCTGATGTCGGTGTACGCGCGGGCGGTACCGCTGTGGTAGTTGCCGGTGCCCAGGTGCACGTAGCGGCGCAGCTTGCGGCCTTCGCGGCGCACGATCAGCAGCATCTTGGCGTGGGTCTTGAAGCCGACCACGCCGTACACCACCTGCACGCCGGCTTCCTGCAGGCGATCGGCCAGGCCCAGGTTGGCTTCTTCGTCGAAGCGCGCGCGCAGCTCGACCACCACCGTCACGTCCTTGCCGTTGCGGGCGGCCTGGATCAGCGCATCGACGATCAGCGAATCCTTGCCGGTGCGGTACAGGGTCTGCTTGATCGCCAGCACGTTCGGGTCCACCGCGGCCTGCTTGATCAGGTCCAGCACGGCGGTGAAGGCATCGAACGGGTGGTGCAGCAGCAGGTCCTGGCGGCGGGCGATCTCGAAGATGCCGTCGCTGTCGCGCAAGGTGCGCGGATTCATCGGCGGGTACTTCAGGTCCGGCTGCGGCACGAGGTCATAGAGCTGGATGATGCGGTTGAGGTTGACCGGGCCATCGATCCGGTACACCGCGTTTTCGGTCAGGCCGAAGTTCTGCAGCAGGGTGCGCACGATGTCCTTCGGCGTGTCCTCGGCGATCTCCAGGCGCACCGCAGGGCGGTAGCCGCGGTCGACCAGTTCATCGCGCAGGGCCAGCGCCAGGTTCTCCACTTCTTCCTCGTCCACCACCAGCTCGGAATTGCGGGTGACGCGGAACTGGTAGGCACCCTGGACTTCCAGGCCCGGGAACAGCTCGTCGACGAAGGCCGACAGCACCGAGGACAGGAACACGAAGTTCTGCCCGCCGCCCAGGCTTTCCGGCAGCTGGATGATGCGCGGCAGCGAACGCGGTGCGCGCACGATGGCCAGGTGGCCGGCGCGGCCGAACGCATCGGTGCCCTTCAGCACGACGACGATGTTCAGCGACTTGTTGAGGATCTTCGGGAACGGGTGCACCGGGTCCAGGCCCAGCGGCGACAGCACCGGCATGATCTCGTTGCGGAAGTACGCGCGCAGCCAGCGCTTCTGCCGGTGGTTCCAGGAGTGGCGGCCGAGCACGCCGATGCCGGCCTCGGCCAGCGCCGGGCGCAGCGTCTCGTTCCAGCAGCGGTACTGCTGGTCCACCAGTTCCGCCGCGCGGTCATGGATGGCATTGAGGATGGTCTGCGGGCTCATGCCGTCCGGGGCCGGCGGCAGGCCGAATTCCTGCGCGTGGCGCACGGCCGCGGCGCGGATCTCGAAGAACTCGTCCAGGTTGGTGCAGGAGATGCACATGAAGCGCAGGCGCTCCAGCAGCGGCACCTGCGGGTCCATCGCCTGCGCCAGCACGCGGAAGTTGAAATCCAGCTGGGACAGTTCGCGGTTGATGTAGAGCGCCGGGTCACGCAGTGGATCGTTGTCCGGGCTCACGGGGAGGGGGAGGGATCCAAGGCTGCTCATGGCTTCATTCTTCGATGGAGGTCAGGGGGGCGGACTCGCGCGGGCGCACGTGGTCGGCATCGAAATGGCAGGAGAACACCGAGCCCTTGCCCACTTCGCTTTCGATCTCCAGCCGTGCGTGGTGCAGGCCGAGGATGTGCTTGACGATGGACAGGCCCAGGCCGGTGCCACCGCTCTCGCGCGAGCGGCTGCTGGACACGCGGTAGAAACGTTCGGTCAGGCGCGGCAGGTGGGTGGCGGGGATGCCGTAGCCGCTGTCACGCACGGCCAGCACGGCGCCATCGCCCTCGCGGCGGAACTCCACCGCGATGCGGCCATCGGCCGGGGTGTAGCGCACGGCGTTGGTGACCAGGTTGGAGAACGCGCTGTGCAGTTCCTTGGTCGAGCCCAGCAGGTCCACGCCGGCCAGGTCGTCGATGCTGATCTGGTGGCGGCCCTGGCTGTGCGCCTCGGCTTCGCGGCGCAGGGTAGCCAGCATCGGCTGCATGGCCACGGTCTCCGCTTCGCTGTGTTCCTGCGATTCCAGCCGCGACAGGGTCAGCAGGTCTTCCACCAGCTGGGCCATGCGCTGGCTCTGCTTGCGCATTTCTTCCAGCATCGGGCCGGTGCCGGGGAAGTCTTCCGGATCCATCATGTCCAGGTAGCCGTGCACCACGGTCAGCGGGGTGCGCAGTTCGTGCGACACGTTGGCGACGAAGTCGCGGCGCACCTGTTCCAGGCGCAGCAGCTTGCTGACGTCGCGGGCGATCAGCAGCCAGTAATCGTTGGAATAGGGGATCAGGCGCAGGTTCAGGCGGATCGCGGGGTCCACCGGCGAGGGCGCGTCAAGGATCGGTTCGGCATTGCGGCCGCCGGCCAGCCAATGCGCCAGTGGCATCGGCTGCAGGCGTTCGACCAGCGCTTCGCCGAGGTCACCGGGGTGGTGCAGGCCGAGCAGGGCGGTGGCCGCTTCGTTGAACCACTGCACGCGCTGGCTGTTGCGGTCCAGCACCACCACTGCATCGGGCAGGGCGGCAGCGGCGGCGCGGTAGCTGCGCAGCATGTCCAGCAGGCGGCGCTTGCGCACGCGCATTTCCACCTGGTTGCGGTACAGCAGGCGGTCCAGCTCGTTCCACACGCCGGTACCTTCCTCGGCGGTTTCCCAGCGCTGGCGCGCGGTCAGCCGGCGCAGCACGCTGCGCAGACGCCAGTAATGCCAGGTCAGCGTGGCCAGTGCGGCCAGCGCGATGCACAGCCACAGATGCCCACTGAACCACCCGACCACGCCGGCCAGCACCAATACCGCTGCCACGGAGGCCAGCGTCTTAAACCAGGCGGAGCGGATGTGGCGGGGCATTGCGGTCTCGTCGTTGGAGGCGGCGGTTCACGCGGTGAACCGAGGGTTATAGCAGAGTTGCCGACACCGGCACCCGCGGGTGCGCGGTGCCGGCACGACGAGGCTCAGGTCGCGTTGGAGAAGCGGTAACCAGCGCCGCGCACGGTCTGCACCATGTTCTCGGCGTTGAACGGTTCCAGCGTCTTGCGCAGGCGGCGGATGTGCACGTCGATGGTGCGTTCTTCCACGTACACGCTGCCGCCCCACACATGGTCCAGCAGCTGGGCGCGGGTGTAGACGCGCTCGGGGTGGGTCATGAAGAAGTGCAGCAGGCGGTATTCGGTCGGGCCGATCGGCACCGGCTGTTCGTTGGCGAACACGCGGTGGGCGGCGCCGTCGATGCGGATCGGGCCGACGGCCACGCTGCCGTCTTCGTCGTCGTCACGGGCGCGGCGCATGACCGCGCGGATGCGGGCCAGCAGTTCGCGGGCCGAGAACGGCTTGACCACGTAGTCGTCGACACCGGCTTCGAGGCCGCCGACGCGATCATTCTCTTCGCCGCGCGCGGTCAGCATGATGATCGGCACTTCGCGGGTCAGGGTTTCCTTGCGCCAGCGCCGGGCCAGGTCCAGGCCACTGGTGCCGGGCAGCATCCAGTCCAGCAGGATCAGGTCGGGGACGCGGTCGGCGATCGCGGTCTGGGCCTCGCGGGCATCGCCGGCGTGGACGGGTTCGTAATCGCCCTTGCGGAGGGCGAAGGCGACCATTTCGCGGATCGCGGGCTCGTCATCGACGATCAGGATGCGTTTCTGCACGAGGACACCGTAGGGCTCGGTTACTGGAGTGGTGCCAGTAGACTACGGTTTGATGACATGTTTGTGACTACCTGGCCGGGATCGGCGCCGATTGCCATCCCCCGGTCATGCGGCGCTCAGCGCCGGTCCAGCTCCGGGTCCTGCACGCCCTGGCGGCGCAGTTCCAGCACGGTGGGGGTGATGGTCTCGATGCGCGCATCCACCCGCGCGCGGCCGACATAGTCCAGCTCGGGATTGCGCTTGAGCGCCTGCAGCTGCATCAGCGCCTGCTCCGGGCGACCGCCGAGGAAGGCCGCCTCGGCATAGGCCTCGCTGGCCCGCACGCTGTCCCCGGCCAGCTCGCTGGCACGGGCGTAGCGCTGCTGGAAAACCGGATCGTTACCGCTTTGCGACAGCAAGGGGCGCAGCATCGCCTGGGCGCGCTGGCCGGCCTCGCGTCCGCCCTGTTCATTCAGGATTTCGGCGTAGGTCAGTGCCACCGGACGGCTGTTGGGGTGTTCGCGCAGCAGCTGTTCGAAGCGGGCGTTGGCCTGGACCGGCTGGCCGGCACGGGATTCCGCCTCGCCCAGGGCCAGGGCCACGAACAGGCTGTCCGGATGGGTCTGCAGCAGGCTGGCCAGGGCCTGCCGGGCCTGGTTGGCGCCGGCGCGGCCGCCGCGCATGGCGGCCAGGGCCTGGCCATAGCGCTGGGCATCGGTCAGGCCGTCCTTCTGGCGCCGGGCCAGGTCGGCGTACTCGCGTTCCAGCTCCGGCGTGGTGTCGGCGCTGAGCACCCGCAGGCGCTCGCGGGCCCAGTCGAAGTCGCCACTCGCGCCCCGGCTGAGCTGGCCGATCGGCAGGCGCAGCACGCTGCTGGGCAGCAGCGGGTTGCTGCCGCGCAGCAGCGGCTCGCCCAGGCTGGGGTCGGCCGGGTTGACCCGCTCCTTGCGCTCGCCGCTGGGGGTGCTGGTGGTCAGCAGCACCGTGTCCTTCTTCATCTGCTGGGCGCGGGCCTTGGCCTCGCTGATACGGGTGGTGTTGACGGGGTGGGTCTGCAGGAAGTCCGGGGCCTGGTAACCGCCGTCGTTGCCGCGCATGGCGGCCGACATCCGCTCGAAGAAGCCGGCCATGGCGTCCACGTCGTAGCCGCTGCGCGACAGAGTGCGGATGCCCAGGCGGTCGGCCTCGGATTCGTTGGACCGGGTGTAGTTGATCTGCCGCTGCTGCATCAGGCCCATGCCGGAGCTGATCGCGGCCATGGTCGCGTTGCCGGAGGACGAGCTGTTGCTGGCCTGGGCGGCCACCACTGCCGCCAGCATGCCCAGCAGGATCGGGATCTGGTCGCGCTGGGCCCGCTCGACCCCGCGCAGCACGTGCTGCTGGGTGACGTGGGCGATTTCATGGGACAGCACCGCCGCCACCTCGTCCTCGCGCTCGGCCGTCAGCACCAGGCCGGCGTTGACCCCGATGTAGCCGCCGAGGGTGGCGAAGGCGTTGATCTGGCGGTCCTTCATCACGAAGAACGTGTAGGACTGGCGCGGCTGGTCGCTGTTGGAGCCCAGCCGGGTGCCCATGGTCTGCAGCCAGTCGTTGACCAGCGGGTCGTCCAGCAGGTACCCGTAGTTGCGCAGCTCGCGCAGCATCATCGCGCCGTACTCGGCCTGCCGGGCCGGGGTCAGCAGTTCGCCGGCCGACGACCCGATGTCCGGCAGCTTCTCCTGGGCCTGGGCCAGCGGCATGGCCAGGGCCAGGGTGACGGCGGTAGTCAGCAGCAGGGCTCGCAAGCGGGAGGTCCTCGGGCGGGGCGCGCCAAGCGTGGCAGGGCAGGGGGCAACCATTCGTTAATCCACAGTGTTGCGGTCGTGGCGTGGAAATTCCAGCACACCGGTACCATATATGGACCGTCGATCCATCGTGGAGTTTCCCGTGACAGACCAGCCCGCTGGCGCCTCGCCCGCCATCACCATCTATTCCACCGCCGTCTGCCCGTACTGCGTGGCGGCCAAGAACTTCCTCAAGAGCAAGGGCCAGCAGTGGACCGAGGTCCGCATCGACCTGGACCCGGTCGAGCGCGAGAAGATGATGTCCCTGACCCGCCGCACCAGCGTGCCGCAGATCTTCGTCGGTGACGTCCATGTCGGCGGCTACGACGACATGATGGCCCTGCATCGCGAAGGCAGGCTCGAGCCGCTGCTGGCCGGGCAGGGCCAGGCATGAGCGCGGCCGACGACGGCAGCAAGGACCGCATCGCCGAATTCACCGCGTTCCGCAAGCGCATGAACGAACGCATCCTGGGTGAGCCGAACCAGGTGGTGCGGCGCTTCTTCGCGCTGGACACGCAGACCTACCAGGCCGGCGCGCTGGACGTGAAGACCAAGGAGCTGCTGGGCCTGGTGGCCTCGATGGTGCTGCGCTGCGACGACTGCATCAGCTACCACGTGGCCCAGTGCAAGGAAGCCGGGGTGACCCGTGAAGAGTTCTTCGAGACCTTCTCGGTCGGCCTGGTGGTCGGCGGCTCGATCGTGATCCCGCACCTGCGCCGCGCGGTCGACTTCCTCGACCAGCTCGAAGGCGGCGCCGCCGCCCCGGAAGCGCACGAGCACTGAGGTAGCGCCGGCCGCTGGCCGGCATTGCCTGAACCCCGGATGGCCGAGGTTGCCGGCCAGCGGCCGGCACTACCGGGTTTTTCCGCGATCCAGCCGCCAATGCGCGCGGGCACACTGCCTGAGCCGGGGAGTGGGACCATGGTCTATTTGGGACCTCGGCCCCGGCTCAGGCATAATTGCGGGTGAAACTTCCTTAGCGCCGGCGTTTCCGGGCACGTCCGGACGGCGTATTCCCCCCTGTTCGGAACATCGATCAATGACGCAGAAAATTACGGTCATCCGCGGCGACGGCATCGGCCCGGAAATCATGGACGCTACCCTGTTCGTCCTCGACCAGCTCAACGCTGGCCTGGAGTACGAAGATGCGGACGCCGGCCTGGTGGCCCTGGAAAAGCACGGCGACCTGATGCCGGCGGTGACCCTGGAATCGATCGCGCGCAACAAGGTCGCGCTGAAGAGCCCGCTGACCACCCCGGTCGGTGGTGGCTTCACCTCGATCAACGTCAGCCTGCGCCGCCACTTCGACCTGTACGCCAACGTGCGTCCGGCCCACACCTTCCCGAACACCAAGTCGCGTTTCAACAACGTCGACCTGATCACCGTTCGTGAGAACACCGAAGGTGCGTACCTGGCCGAAGGCCAGGAAGTCTCGGCTGACGGCGAGACCGCCTTCTCCGGTACCCGCATCACCCGCAAGGGCTCCGAGCGCATCGTGCGCTACGCCTTCGAGCTGGCCCGCAGCGTCGGCCGCAAGAAGGTCACCGCCGTGCACAAGGCCAACATCATCAAGTCGACCTCGGGCCTGTTCCTGAACGTCGCCCGTGAAGTGGCCGCGCAGTACCCGGACATCGAGTTCCAGGAAATGATCGTCGACAACTGCTGCATGCAGCTGGTGATGCGTCCGGAACAGTTCGACGTGATCGTGACCACCAACCTGTTCGGCGACATCATCTCCGACCTGTGCGCCGGCCTCGTCGGCGGCCTGGGCCTGGCCCCGGGTGCCAACATCGGCAAGGACGCGGCGATCTTCGAAGCCGTGCACGGCACCGCGCCGGACATCGCCGGCCAGGGCAAGGCCAACCCGTGCGCGCTGCTGCTGGCAGCTGCACAGATGCTGGACCACGTCGGCCAGCCGGAAAACGCCGAGCGCCTGCGCAAGGCCATCGTGGCCACCATGGAAGCCAAGGATTCGCTGACCGGCGACCTCGGCGGCACCGGTACCACCATGAGCTTCGCCCAGGCCATCGCCAGCCGCCTGTAAGCGGCCAGCGTGCAGCGTTGAAGACGGGCCGTCCTTGTACGGCCCGTCTGCGTTTTCAGCTGCGGTGTTTCACCAACAGGATGTTTCCAGATGCCTGAGGCGGCTGTGTGGGTCGTGGCGGCCGTTGCCGTCTATGCCATTGGCGTGGCCATCTACGCCACCTTCTACTGGCCGTGGTCGCGGGCCCAGCGTGCGCTGCGCCAGCTGCGGAAGCGCGGGGTGCCCCTCCGCAGCCTGCGGGAGAGCGAGGCGCGTAGCCTGCTGTTGATCGAATTTCCGGCAGGGTTGCCGGTGTATCTGCTCGAGGGCACCCGCGCGGCGTTCGTAGTCAGGGGCAAGTTCTCTCCTGCCCAGCATGTGCAGACGCTGGCGGGCGTGCCGGTGAAGTACCCGGCAGGCCTTGAACGTGCCGTGCGCGCGGGCAGCAATACTGCCGAAGTGGTGCTGGGGCGCGACCACGCGATGGTCGTGCGGCTCAATGGGGTCAAGCTGTCCTCGTAGCGTCGAGCCATGCTCGACTACGCAGGAACAATCTGTGCGTGAATCGCACAGATCATGTGCCGCTAAGCCGCTGGTTCGTGCGCCGTCCGCTCCGCATCCTGTGCCCACTTCCCACCGCACAGGAGTCGCCCCATGAACCTTTCCGCCTTCGGCCTGGCCAGCCTGATCGGCATGGCCGCCGCCGCGCCGGTCGCCGCTGCCGAGCCGGCCCATCCCACCATCCGCCACATGGCCGGTGCACCGTCGGTCACCGCGCTGGACGCCGCGAAGACCGCCGTGCTGGTCATCGATTTCCAGAACGAATACTTCGACGCCAGCGCTGCGCCGGGCTTCGCCGGTGGCCGCATGGTCATTCCCGATGGCGTGGCCGCGCTGCGCCAGGCCAAGCGCGTGGTGCAGTTCGCCGATGCCAACGGCATCCGCGTGATCCACGTGCAGCACCTGCTGCCGGCCGGCGCGCCGCTGTTCGCGCAGGGCAGCGTCAATGCCGCCTTCCATCGCGACCTGCAGCCGCGCCAGGGCGAGACGGTGGTGCAGAAGGACAACGTCAGCGTGTTCGCCGGTGCTTCGGCCGCGGTGCTGGACAAGGTGTTGAAGGAGGCTGGCATCGACACCCTGCTGGTCACCGGCCTGCAGACTCATGCCTGCGTGGTCGGTGCTGCCCGCGATGCGGCCGCCGCACCGCGCGGCTACCGCGTGATCGTGGCCGGTGATGCCACCGCCAGCCGCGATCTGGACCTGGCCGGCGGCCAGCGCATCGGTCACCGCGCGCTGCACGAAGCTTCGCTGGCGCAGATCGAAGATGCCTTCGGTGAAGTGATCAGCACCGAGGCGATGCTGGCGCTGCCGGTGCGCAAGGCCGGCGACGGCGCTTGATAAGCTGGCGGGGCCCGCAGATCGCGGGCTCCGCTTCCGGGAGCTGCCTTCGATGGATCACTTCGCCGCCCTGCGCGCGCTGCGCGCCATCGTCGAAGCGGGCAGTTTCACCGCCGCCGCCGAGCGCCTGGGCACCACCCATTCGGCGATGTCGCGGCAGCTGCGGCAACTGGAAGAACACCTGCAGGTGCGCCTGCTCGACCGCAACAGCCGGCGCCTGTCGCTGACCGAGGCCGGGCGCGATTACTACCGCGAGGCCGTGGCCCTGCTGGATCGCCTGGAGGCTGCCGATGACCGCGCACGCGCCGGCCAGGCCCAGCCGAGCGGGCGCCTGCGCATCAGCGTGCCGCAGGTCGTGGCCAGCCAGGAACTGCCGCACTGGCTGCCCGGTTTCCTGGCCCGCTACCCGCAGGTTTCGCTGGACCTGTCGGCCGACGATCAGCTGGTCGATGTCGTCGGTGGCGGCTTCGATCTGGCCCTGCGCATCGCGCCGTCCCTGCCGGACAGCCAGCTGGTGGCGCGTGAGCTGGCCAGCTGCCCGCGCATCCTGGTGGCCGCCCCCGCGTATCTGGCCCGGCACGGCCTGCCGCGGCAGGCCACCGACCTGCAGCAGCACACGCTGCTGGGCTTCAGCCCGACCGGGGGCGCTGCGCCGTGGCAGCTGCAGGGGCCGCGTGGCGCCGCCGCCAGCATCGAGGCCGGCCAGCGCCTGCGCGTGGATGCCACGCCGGCGCTGCATGCGGCGGTGATGGCGGGCATGGGCATCAGTCTGTTCACGGCGTTGACCGTGCAGGAGGATCTGCGCAGTGGTCGCCTGATCCGCGTGCTGCCGGCCTGGAATGCCGGCCAGCGCCGTTACTTCGCGCTGTATCCGCACGCGCGTGCCCTGGCGCCGAAGGTGCGCGCGCTGGTCGATCACCTGGCCACGCACTACGCTGGGTGGACGGGCGGGGCAGGCTAGCCACGCCACGCCAAGGCAGCGAGGAGCGTGATGGATCCGGTATATCTGCTGGTAGCGGTCGGTGCGATCGTCGCCGGCTTCGTGCAGGGGCTTTCCGGGTTCGCCTTCGGCATGGTGGCGATGTCCTTCTGGGCCTGGGGGCTGGACCCGCGGCTGGCCGCTGCACTGTCGGTGTTCGGTGCGCTGACCGGCCAGCTGCTGGCGGTGTTCACCGTGCGCCGCGGCTTCAACCTTCGCCTGCTGCTGCCGTTCGTGCTGGGTGGCCTGGCCGGCATTCCGCTGGGCGTGCTGGTGCTGCCGCAGCTGGACATGGCCTGGTTCAAGGCCTTGCTGGGTGGGTTTCTGGCGGTGTGGTGCCCGGTGATGCTGATGGTGCGCAGGCTGCCGCCGATCACGGTGGGCGGCCGCATCGGCGACGCCGTGGCCGGCATGGCCGGCGGCGTGCTCAGTGGCATAGGCGGCTTCGCAGGGCCGGTGCCGACGCTGTGGAGCACGCTGCGCGGCTTCGCCAAGGACGAGCAGCGTGCGGTCATCCAGAACTTCAACTTGGCCATGCTGGCGGTGACCATGGCCACCTATGTCGGCAACGGCATGATCACCCGGCAGATGCTGCCGTACTTCGCCATCGTGGCCCCGGCCATGCTGGTGCCGACCCTGCTGGGCGCGCGCCTGTACATCGGCATCAGTGAAGCGCGCTTCCGGCAGATCGTGCTGGGCCTGTTGACCGCCTCCGGCATCGCCCTGCTGTGCTCGGCGCTGCCGGTGCTGCTGTCGCGTTGAGGCTCAGGCCGGGCGGAACATGCGGAAGCGCTGTTCGGCGCTGACCCGGAAGTAATCGGCCGGGCCGCCTCCGCGCAGGATCGGGTCGGCCGCAGCGGTGTCGTAAATGCCATCGACCAGCAGCCGCGCATCGATATGCACCGCCACCACTTCGCCCAGCACCAGCCAGCCGTTGGTGTCCTGGCCGGCGGCATCGCGCAGGCGCACGATCTGGGTGCAGCGGCATTCCATGCTGACCGGACTCTGCGCCACGCGCGGCGGCCGCACCTGGGTGGACGCCAGCGGCGTCAGCCCGGCCAGGCTGAACTCATCGACCTCCGACGCGACCGCGCGGCAGCTTTCGTTCATCGCCTCGGCCAGGTCGAACGTGGCCAGGTTCCAGACGAATTCGCCGGTAGCCTCGATGTTGTGCAGCGAGTCCTTCCGCCCCTGGCTGGAGAAGCCGATGATCGGCGGGGTGTAGTTGAAGGCGTTGAAGAAGCTGTACGGCGCCAGGTTCAGGGCGCCGTCGGCGGCGCAGCTGGAGATCCAGCCGATCGGGCGCGGCCCGATGATGGCGTTGAACGGGTCGTGCGGCAGGCGGTGGCCGTCGGCGGGACGGTAGCTGTGGAAGGTGTCGGGCATGGCGTGGGGGTTCCGTAGTGTCGAGCTTGCTCGACTGGGTTGTCGCCCGATTATCTGGCAAGGGGGGTGCTGCAACCCACAAAAAAGCCGCGACCCTCGCGGATCGCGGCTTGTCGTTTTCAGCTTGATCGGGCTCAGCGCTGCTGGATCTTCGACAGCAGGCGCAGGAACTCCACGTACAGCCAGACCAGGGTCACCATCAGGCCGAATGCGCCATACCACTCCATGTACTTCGGCGCGCGCTGGGCCACGCCGGTTTCGATGAAGTCGAAATCCAGCACCAGGTTCAGCGCGGCCACCACCACCACGAACAGGCTGAAGGCGATGCCCAGCCAACTGGCGTCATGGATCACCGGCACGTTGATGTTGAAGAAGCCCAGCACGAACGAGGCCAGGTAGAGCAGGGCGATGCCACCGGTGGCGGCGACCACGCCCAGCTTGAAGTTCTCGGTGGCCTTGATCAGGCCGCTGCGGTAGGCGAACAGCAGGGCGAACAGGGTGCCGAAGGTCAGCAGCACCGCCTGGAACACGATGCCCGGGAACTTCATGTTGAACACGGCCGAGATGGCGCCCAGGAACAGGCCTTCCACCAGCGCGTACATCGGCGCGGTGACCGGCGACCATTCCTTCTTGAAGATGGTGATCAGCGCCAGCACCAGGCCGCCGATCGCGCCGCCCATGGCGTACAGCTTGGCGCTGGCCATCACCTGGCCGTAGTCGTTGATCGACTGGTTCCAGGCGAAGGCGGCGGTCAGCACGGTCAGCAGCAACAGGATGCCGGTCTTGTTGACGGTGCCGTTGAGGGTCATCGCCTGGTCGGGGTGGGTCACCACCGAGCCGCTGGCCAGGTCGAGGAAAGTCGACTCGGAAAGAGCCGGGTTGCCGCTGCGCATGCGAAATCTCCGTGCGAAAGAGGTGGATACGGCCATCCGGCCGATTGCAGCGAGCATAGCCGATGGCTGCCTACGGTGGTGTGGCAGGGCCGCGCCGGCGGGCCCGCCGCGTTGACAGGCTGCGCTGCGCTTGTTCACAATGGCCAGCTCCCCGGGCCCTGCCCGAGGGGATTGAAACACCGGGGTATAGCGCAGTCTGGTAGCGCGCCTGCTTTGGGAGCAGGATGTCGGGGGTTCGAATCCCTCTACCCCGACCAATCCCACTACGTCGGATTGGACGCCGTTCCGGTTCGGGCGCCCGTAGCTCAACTGGATAGAGCACCGGCCTTCTAAGCCGGCGGTTACAGGTTCGATTCCTGTCGGGCGCGCCATTGCAGGGGAGCTTCCCTGACTTCCGCCGCATGCCGCCCCTCACGCCCACCCTTTACAGTCATTGTTCGGACAAGGTCGTCCGGGGCAGCGCGTTGTCCGCTATTCCTGCCCCATCAAAGGAGTGAGACGCATGACGGAGCAGGCAGTCCAGGACAAGGACCTCGTTGCGGAAGTACAGCGCCTGCGCGCCAGCCAGCGGCGGCTTTCGCTGTATTGCGGCGGTGTCACCCTGCTCGCGCTGGCCGGTCTGCTGATGGGCGCCAGTGCCCATCGCGATGCATCGTTCGATGTCATCGACGCGCAGCGCATCAACATCCGCGAGCCCGACGGCACCCTGCGCCTGGTCGTGTCCAACCGCTCGCGTTTCCCGGGTGGCTTCATGAAGGGCGAGGAGATCACCGCACACAAGCGGCCCATGGCCGGCATGCTGTTCCTGAATGACGAGGGCACCGAGAACGGTGGCCTGATCTTCAATGGCGCGCTGGGCAAGGATGGGCGCCCGGACAGCGGGATGAGCCTCACCTTTGATCGGTACCAGCAGGACCAGCAGCTGCAGTTGCTGGGTCTGGATGGCCCTGACGGCAATATCGCAGGCTTGATGTTCAATGACGTGGCCGATGGCCTGAAGCGCCCGATCTTCTCGGCGGACGATGAGCGCCTGGCCAAGGCGGGCGAAGAGGCGATCACCCGTCGCGTGTTCCTCGGCAGGTCCGATGCGCGCAACGCGATGCTGCAGTTGCTGGATGCCAAGGGCAATCCGCGCCTGCAGTTGCAGGTCACGCCGAAGGGCGAGGCAACGCTGGCGTTCCTGGATGAAGCAGGCGAAACGACCCGGGTCATCTCGGCCAGCGATCCCTGAGTGGTGGGTGCTGTCGGCCCTTGGCAGGCCCCTGCACATCAATGTGAAGAAGTGCTTGCAATTCCCGCGCGACTCCCGGAAAATGCCGGACTCGCTTCGGGGGACGGAACTTCTGCTTCCGCCCATCCAAGGCAACGCATCAGGCTCCAGCGCTAGAACATCGGCGATGAAGCAAACGTTTCAGTGGTGGCTGTAGCTCAGTTGGTTAGAGTACCGGATTGTGATTCCGGTGGTCGGGGGTTCGAATCCCCTCAGCCACCCCACTGTTTCAACCGCATCGGCAACGCCGACACGGTATTGCAATAAACAGAATGCACGCTACAATGTGCGTCTGAGTTTCACGGGCTGTTAGCTCAGTTGGTAGAGCAGTTGACTCTTAATCAATAGGTCCAAGGTTCGAATCCTTGACAGCCCACCAAGACGGAAGCCACCTGGTATGCCAGGTGGCTTTTTTCTTCAGCTAGTGCGGTACCCGGAGCAGCGCGGACGTCGACGATAGTTGAACGAAGTGCTTGCATCCCCCAGGCGGATGGGGTCATAATTCGCGCCCCGATTTCGGGCTGTTAGCTCAGTTGGTAGAGCAGTTGACTCTTAATCAATAGGTCCA
>NZ_JACVTV010000113.1:0-14564 GCF_016624625.1 Stenotrophomonas sp. S41
TCACACCCCGCAAACCCACAGTGCCCCGCCTTCGACAGGTTCACGCGGCTGATGGTGGGTGCCGACCGCTGGTCGGCACGGGGTCGGATCCCGTTGCTGCGCAACGGGCTCTGACCCCGGTGTTGAATGGCATTACCACGGGGCCAGTAGATCCACGCCATGCGTGGATGCTTCTTCTTACCCTGACGCCCCGATGGGGTCAGAGCCGTTTTCCTGCGGAAAACGGATCCGACCCTGACCTGGCCTCAGGCCAGGTAGACCTGGCCGTCGCGGATGTCGACCGGCACCGCGCGCAGGCGGTCGCCCTTGCAGGGGCCGGCGATGCAGTCGCCGCTGTCCAGGGCGAACGAGGCGCCGTGGGCGGCGCACACCAGGTGGCCTTCGCGGCTCTTGAGGAACTGGCCCGGTGCCCAGTCCAGGCGGCGGCCGGCGTGCGGACAGATGTTCAGGAACGCCCGCACCTGCGCGCCGTCGCGGTACAGCACCAGCGATTCGGCATCGCCTTCGACCACCGCTTCGACCTCGGCAAACGCCCCATCGGCAAGGGCATCAAGGGCGATGAGGGCAGCGGCGGCAGTCATGGCGGGAGGCTCTTACGGAAAACACGATTGTCGCATGCCCGCTCATATGACTGGCTGCGACATGAATACAAGTCATTGATCCGTAATAAGCAAAGGCTATATTTAACGAGTTTTTCACTCAATGACAGTGGCGCATCCCGATACTCTGGTTTCGCTGATCCCAGCCCTATCGAGCCGCCATGTTTACTCGCGCTTCCGCCTTCAACCAGTTCCGCACCCTGTTCGCGCCGCGCAAGCCGCGCCACCCGCTGGTGCGCGTTGCCGTGGGCCTGCTCGGCCTGGCGATTCTGGCAGCGATGGTGTTCATCGGCGTGTTCGTGGGTGCGGCGATGATCCTGATCGGCCTGGCGTGGAAGCTGCTGGCCTCGCGCAAGACCGTCGGCGCGCGCCGCGCGGCCGATGCCAACGTCGTCGAAGGCGAATACCGCGTGGTGCGCAAGTCAGCTTTGCCGATGTCGCGCTGATGCAGCCGCCCGCTGACGTGGGCGCCACACCGTTCTAGACTGCAGGGGCCTTCCTACTGGAACCCCCGCATGTCCATTGCCGTAGTTTCCGATGTCATCCCCGCCCCCGTCGTGCCGCGCGTGCCGGTGGTCGGTGGTGGCACGTTCCCGGTCCACCGCATCTACTGCGTCGGCCGCAACTTCGCCGACCATGCGCGTGAGATGGGCGCTGCGGTGCCGGCCGCCGATGACCGCGGCCGCCCGATGTTCTTCTGCAAGCCGGCCGATGCCATCGTGGTCGGCCACGACGATGTGATCCCCTACCCGCCCGCGACCAGCAACCTGCACCACGAAGTGGAACTGGTAGTGGCCATCGGCGTTGATGCGCCGGCCGGCGAACTGGCCGTGGCTGATGCCGACGCGCTGATCTATGGCTATGCCGTGGGCCTGGACCTGACCCGCCGCGACCTGCAGGCCGCCGCCAAGGAAAAGGGCCACCCGTGGGATTCGGCCAAGGGCTTCGATGCCTCCGCGCCGATCAGCGAGATCGTGCACGCCGGCGAAGTCGGCGACCTGGCCGCGTTGAACCTCTCGCTGGAAGTCAACGGCGAAGTGCGCCAGCAGTCGCTGCTCGACCAGATGATCTGGAACGTGCCGGAAATCCTGCATGAGCTGTCCAAGCTGTGGCAGCTGCGCGCCGGCGACCTGGTGTTCATGGGCACGCCGTCGGGCGTGGCCGCATTGAAGCCGGGCGACCGTTTCAGTGCACGACTGGAAAACGTGGCCGAACGCCACGGCGTCATCGCAGGCTGACATCGGCTGCGTTAACCTGCGCCCGAACCCTCGCCCTCAGGAGAAGAACAAGAATGGGAATGCTCACCGAGTTCAAGGAATTCGCGATGCGTGGCAACGTCATCGACCTCGCCGTCGGCGTGGTCATCGGCGCGGCCTTCGGCAAGATCGTCACCGCGCTGGTGGAGAAGATCATCATGCCGCCGCTGGGCATGCTGATCGGCAAGGTGGATTTCTCCGATCTGGCCTGGACGTTGTCGGCCGCCAGTATCGGACCGGATGGCAAGGAGATTCCGGCCGTGGTGATCGGCTACGGTGATTTCCTCAACACGCTGGTGCAGTTCATCATCGTGGCCTTCGCCATCTTCATGGTGATCAAGGTGATCAACCGCCTGTCGCGCAAGAAGGACGCCGCCCCCGCCGCACCGAAGGAAGAAGTGGTGCTGCTGCGCGAGATCCGCGACAGCCTGAAGAAGTAAGGCGGTCCGTCCATCTGTAGAGTCGAGCCGTGCTCGACTGGGCGGAACGATGATCAAGGTAGCGCCGGGCCATGCCCGGCGAGCGAAGCGGATCGTGGACCTCCGCCGGGCATGGCCCGGCGCTACCGCTTTGCCGGTCATGGCCGGAAAACAGCGTTCGCCGCCACCGTGACCTCCCACCCATGCGCGGCACTGAACGACTGTTAAGCTCCAAGGCTGATTCCCTTCCCGGAGCTGTCCATGCGTCGCCGCGTCCTTGCCATCGCATCCTCCCTCGCCCTGCTGGCCGCGCCGGCCTTTGCGGCGCCGCGCACCACCACCCTGCCCCCGGCCTCGCTGGCCACGGCCGCGCAGCTGCGCGACCAGGCACTGGCCGATGACACCGGCTGGAAGGTGGTCGAATCGCTGACCACCGAGATCGGCCCGCGCATCGCCGGCGGCGAAGCCGATGCCCGCGCCGTGGCCTGGGCCGAAGCCAAGTTCAAGGCACTCGGTTTCGACAAGGTATGGAAGGAACCGGTGACCTTCCCCAAGTGGGAACGCCGCAGTGAACACGCCGCCGTGACCGGCAAGCACCAGCAGCCGCTGCAGATCACCGCGCTGGGCGGCAGCCCCGGCGGCAGCGTCGAAGCCGAAGTCGTGCGCTTTGCCGACCTCGCCGCGCTGCAGGCTGCACCGGAAGGCTCGCTGAAGGGCAAGATCGCCTTCGTCGATTACCAGATGCTGCCGTTCCGCGATGGCCGTGATTACGGCCGTGGCGGCGCGATCCGCAGCAAGGGCCCGTCCGAGGCGATCCGCAAGGGCGCGGTCGGCTTCCTGATGCGCTCGGCCGGCACCGATTCGCACCGCGTGCCGCACACCGGCATCACCCGTTACGACGACGGCCTGACCCCGGTGCCGTCGGCTGCGCTGTCGGTGCCTGATGCCGACCAGCTGGCGCGCTTGGTGGCACGCGGCAGCACCACCGTGAAGGTGACCCTGGACTGCGGCTGGGATGGCACCGCCACTTCGTACAACGTCATCGGTGAAATCACCGGGCGCAGCCTGCCGAAGGAAGTGGTGGTGATCGGTGGTCACCTCGATTCCTGGGACCTGGGCACCGGCGCCATCGATGACGGCGCGGGCGTGGGCATCACCATGGCCGCCGGCCACCTGATCGGCCAGCTCAAGCAGGCGCCCAAGCGCACCATCCGCGTGGTCGCCTTTGCCAACGAAGAACAGGGCCTGTACGGCGGCAAGGCCTACGCCGAAGCCCATGCCAAGGACGTGGCGCGGCACCAGCTGGCCGCCGAGAGCGATTTCGGTGCCGGCCGCATCTACGCGTTCAACACCGGCTCGCCGAACCCGGAAGGTTCGCGCGAAGCCACCGCGCAGATTGCTGAAGTGATGAAGCCGCTGGGCATCGAGTACATGGCCGACAAGGGCGGCCCGGGCCCGGACGTCGGCCCGCTGGCCGCCAAGGGCGGCGCGTGGGCATGGCTGGCGCAGGACGGCTCGGACTACTTCGACCTGCACCACACCGCTGACGACACCCTGGACAAGATCGACCCGAAGGCACTGGCGCAGAACGTGGCCGCCTACACCGTGTTCGCCTACCTGGCGGCCGAGGCCGATGGCACCTTCGGCAGTGAAGCCAAGGCGACCACGCCGCCGAACGAGTGATGCGGTGATGTGGTTGGGGTCAGAGCCCTCGCATGCGCGAGGGATCCGACCCCGGTCGCGGTGAAGTCACGGGGTCAGACCCCTCGCCTTGGGCGAGGGCTCTGACCCCGCTTTCGTTCAGCTCTCCCAGACCCGTGTGTTGCGCACGCCGATGGTCTGCGGATTGAACAACGGATCATGCTGCCGGCGCTTCTGCTGCTCGTAATCGCGCAGTGCCGCCAGTGCGGGCCGTTGCAGCAGCAGGATCGCGATGATGTTCAACCAGCTCATCATGCCCACGCCGATATCGCCCAGTGCCCAGGCCACCGTTGCGGTGTTGACCGCCGAATAGCCGGTGGCGGCGAGGAACAGCAGCTGGAAACCGGTGACGGTCACGCGTCCGGGACGATCGCGGCACAGGTAGCTGACGTTGGTTTCGGCCATGTAATACAGCGCCAGGATCGTGGTGAACGCGAACGGCAGGATCGCCAGCGCGACGAACGACTTGCCGAAGCCCGGCAGCGCCGATTCCACCGCATGCTGCACGAAGCGAGGACCGGCCTCGACACCCGGCAGGTTGGCCAGCAGCAGGCGCGCCTCGTCGGGCACACCGTTCACCGCCGGGTCGTAGACATTGTACAGCCCGGTCGACAGGATCAGGAACGCCGTTGCGCTGCACACCACCATGGTGTCGATGTAGACCGAGAACGACTGCACCAGGCCCTGCTTGACCGGGTGCGAGACTTCCGCCGCCGCAGCCGGATGCGCGCCACTGCCCATGCCCGCCTCGTTGGACAGCACGCCGCGACGCACGCCCCATTGGATGGCGGTACCGATCATCGCGCCGAACGCGGCGTCCACGCCGAACGCGCTGCGCAGCACCAGCGCGAAGACCTCGGGGACCTTGTCCATGTTGATGACCATGACCACGGCCGCGACCAGCAGATAGGCCATGGCCATGATCGGCACCACCCACTCGGCCACCCGCGCGATGCGGCGCACGCCGCCGTACAGCACGGCCGCCAGGATGACCAGCAGCACCGCCGTGGTGCCCGCCACCGGGATGCCCCAGGCCTCGTTCACGGCACTGGTGATGGCATTGGACTGCGTGCCCGCCAGCATCGCCCCGGCCAGCACGGTGACCAGCGCAAACAGCACCCCATACCAGCGCTGGCCCAACCCTTTTTCGATGTAGTACGCCGGGCCGCCACGGTACTGGCCGCTGGCATCACGCTCCTTGTAGATCTGCGCCAGCGTCGATTCGATGAAGGCGCTGGAGGCACCGAGGAAGGCGACGATCCACATCCAGAAAATCGCGCCCGGACCACCGAATGCGATGGCCATGGCGACACCGGCGATGTTGCCGACGCCGACCCGGCTGGACAGGGACAACGACAACGCCTGAAACGGTGAGACGCCCGCGGCGGACCGCTCGTGGCGGAACATCAGGCGCAGCATGTCCGGCAGCGCGCGCAGCTGGATGAAGCGCGTGCGTATGCTGAAATACAGGCCGGCCAGCAGGCAGAGCACGACCAACCACGGGCTCCAGATGATGCCCAGCAGGACGTTGACGATCGATTCGACGCTCATCATGTGCCAGCTCCTCAGAAGAACACGCCCAGGGCGACCTGGGGGCTGACGACGCGGCCGGTGTTGCGGCCGGCCACGGTGAACTCGACGCCGGCGATCAGGCCGAGCGACGGGCTGAAGTGGTATTCGACCGCCGGCGCCAGGGTCAGCGAGCGGCTGGCCGGGCGCAGTTCATTGACATGACGTCCGTTGCCGTCGGCGGTGGGCATGAAGCCGATCAGGCGCTGGCCGGTTTCGCGGCTGGCGGCGACTTCCATCACCCCCACCCAGCGGTCGTTGAAGCTGTACTCGCCGGCCACCGAAAACCCCAGCACCGAGCCTCGCGCGATGTGGCCCTGGAAGCCCGCTCCGGTGCCGTAGATGCTGGCGCCGGACAGTGCCGTACGCGCGGGCGCAGGCCCAGCCATCAGCTGCCCGCGCCAGCGCAGTGGTCGTCCGTTCGGCATCCACACCACCTGCTGCACGCCCAGCGCCAGGGTGGTGCGCTGCACACCATCGCCCTGTGCATCCAGCGGATTGCCGCTGATGCGGTCGTGGCTGCCGGTGCTGAAGCGCTGCGTGAGCGCCAGCGACACCGCGGGCCGGGTGCCATCGGCATTCGGCGCCTGCAGCAGGTACTGCAGGCGGGCGGTGGTATCACCGGCACGGAATCCGCCGCTTTGCCTGCTGCCGGATTCGGCGCGCGAGGCGCTGAGGTTGACCTGGCCCATCAGGCGGTCGCTGAAGCCGTACATCACCGGCATGACCACGGCCCATGCACCGCTGTCCTGCGCGCTGCGCTGGCGCTCGCCGTCAGCATCGTAGTGCGCGTTGCTGTCGACGCGGACCAGGTAGGGTTCGAGGAACCAGCGGCCCTGCGGCAGGCCGGCGGGATTGGGGGTGATCAGCGGCCCCATGAAATTTACGTTTTCCAGGCTGTGCTCGCTGGCATCAGCACGGGCGCTGGTACTGGCTGCACAGGCCAGCAGCAGGGAGACGGACAGGGTGCGTTGCAGGTGGGACATGACAGCCACTCCGGTTACAACGAGGGATGGAGTTCCACCCTGCGTCGCCGGAAATGGCGGACCAATAAGGAAAGTTTCAAATAACCAGCAGGCGTTGCGGATTGCAAAGCATGCTTAGCAACTGCATGGGGTCAGAGCCCTCGCCCTTGGCGAGGGATCTGACCCCGGTCCGGGGGCTCAACTGCTGGGGGGTCGGATCCCTCGCCTGTGGCGAGGGCTCTGACCCCGATCCGGCAACTCAGCTGCGGCGGCTGGCCCACTGTGCCAGCAGCACCGCCGTCGCCGAGGCGACGTTGAGGCTTTCCACCGCGCCGCTGCCGGGGATGGAGACCTGCTGGTCGCACTGGCTGGCCAGCGCGCGGTCCATGCCCTCGCTCTCGGCACCCATCACGTACACCAGGCGCGCCGGCAGCTCGGCACGGAACACGTCCTGGCCGCCCTCGACCAGGGTCGCGGCCAGGCCGAAGCCCGCCGCACGCAGCTGCGCCATGGCGGTCGCGTCATCGGGCAGCTGCACCAGCGGCAGGGCCTCGGCGCCACCTTCAGCCACGCGCGCGGCGGCACCGGACAGGGCCAGCGTGCTGCCGGCTGGCAGCAGCAGCGCCTTCGCGCCAAAGTGCGCGGCCGAACGCAGGATCGCGCCCAGGTTGTGCGGGTTGCCCACGCCATCCAGCCACAGCGCCAGGGCCGGGCCTTCGCCCACCTGCTGCAGCCACTGCGCCAACGGCAGCACCGGGGCGCGCACCACATCCGCCACCACACCTTCATGGTGGGTGGTGCCGGCCAGCTTGTTCAGATCGCCGTCCTCCACCACGCGGTAGCCCACGCGGTTGGCCACGCACCACTTCAGCAAGGGCTGCAGGCGCGGAATGCGCGCCTCCAGCAGGTACAGCTTGCGCAGCGCCTGCGGGCGCGCTTCGAAGGCGGCCAGCACGGCATTCAGGCCGAAAAGGCGCAGCTCATCGTTGCCGCCGCGGCCGCCACCGCCACCGCCGGTAGCCGGCACCTCCGCGCGCGGCAACGGCGTTGCGCGCGGCGGACGGGCGGACGGACGGCGGTTGTTCCAAGGGTTGTTCACTTACACACTCTCCTGCTTGCGCTGGCGCCAGAAGTCCGCGTTCTTGATGCCCAGGGCATCAGGGTCAAACGTCGGATCCAGGCCCAGCTTCTTCTGTCGTTCGTAGTCACGCAGCGCCAGCATGGCCGGCTTCTGGATGATGAGGATGGCGATGATGTTCAGCCAGGCCATCAGGCCCACGCCGATATCACCCAGCGCCCAGGCCAGGGTCGCATTATGGAATGCGCCGAACACGACCATGGCGATGATGCCCAGGCGCAGCACCAGCACGGTGAGCGGGCGCTTCTTGTTGTGGTTGACGTAGGTCAGGTTGGTTTCGGCCATGTAGTAATAGGCCATGATGGTGGTGAAGGCGAAGAAGAAGATGGCGATCGAGACGAACGCCGCGCCCCAGCCCGGCAGCACCGCTTCCACGCCCGCCTGCGCATAGCCGGCGCCTTCCGGCACGCCGGCCAGGCCCTGGAACACAGGGGCGGCGCCTTCCACCGGCGAATACACGTTGTAGGTGCCGCTGGCCAGGATCAGGAACGCGGTGGCGGTGCACACCATCATGGTGTCGAAGTAGATCGCGAACGCCTGCACGTAACCCTGCTTGGCCGGGTGCGAGACCTCCGACGCGGCAGCCGCGTGCGGGCCCGAGCCCTGGCCGGCTTCGTTGGCGTAGATGCCGCGCTTGATGCCCCACTCCACTGCCAGGCCCATCATCGCGCCGAACGCGGCATGGGTGCCGAACGCGCTGTCGAAGATGATGCCGAACATTTCCGGCACGCGGTCGTAGTTGATGATCATGATGACGATGGCCATCAGGATGAAGGCGGCCGCCATGAACGGCACCACCACTTCGGCGAAGTTGGCGATGCGCTTGACGCCACCGAAGATGACCACGCCCAGCAGCAGGGCCACGGCGATGCCGATGCCCAGCTTCAGCGCTTCGACCGAGCTCATGCCCAGCATCTGGCCGTCCAGCGGGCCGCACACGGCGGTGCCGCGACAGGCGTTGATGACGCTGTCAGCGATGGCATTGGCCTGCACGCCCGGCATCAGGAAACCGGCGGCGATGATCGTGGCGATGGCGAAGGCCAGCGCGTACCACTTCAGGCCCATGGCCTTTTCGATGTAGTACGCCGGGCCACCGCGGTAGCGGCCTTCGGCGTCCTTGGTCTTGTAGATCTGCGCCAGGGTGCATTCCACGTACGAGGTGGACGCGCCGAGGAAGCCCATCACCCACATCCAGAAGATGGCGCCCGGGCCACCGAAGGCGATGGCCGTGGCCACGCCGGCGATGTTGCCGATGCCCATGCGGCCGGCCATCGACATGGCCAGGGCCTGGAAGGAAGACACGCCGGCGTCGGACTTCTCGCCCTTGACGGTGAGGCGGCACATCTCGAAGAAGCCGCGGATCTGCATGAAGCGGGTGCGCAGGCTGAAATACAGGCCGGCGCCGAGGCACACCACGATGAGTGCCTTGCTCCAGATGATGCTGTTGATGAAATGTACGGTAGCTTCCACGCGCGCTCTCTCCAGTCGGCGGGTTGTGAGGACGTCCCGTCGGCTGGAAGGGACGGGACCGATTCTCCCTGATCGAAGGTCGCTGCGGTAGCGCCAGATGCGGGGCATGCTCTCCGCCGGGCAGGGCAGCTGGGTGCGTACCCGCGCGAAGCGGCGCAGGTCGTGCAGGACGCCGCGCTTGTAGACGGCGCAGCGGGCCGTGCCCTCTTCGGCGAAGCCATTGGCCAGCAGCACGCGGGCCGACCCTTCGTTGAAGTCCAGCACCTCGGCCTGCAGCCTGAACAGGCGCAGCTCGTCCATCACCCAGGGGGCGAACAGGGCCACGACGCGGGTCATCACGCCCTGCCCCCACTGCGCCTGGCCCAGCCAGTAGCCCAGTTCGGCGGTATGCCCGCGCTCGGCCGCACCTGGCTGCGCGCCGATGCTGCCGCAGGCGTGGCCGTCGATCTCGATGGCCAGGTTGAGGGTGCCGGGAGCGAGCACGCGGCCGGCCAGGAAGGCCTCGCCGTCCTCGCGGGTGTACGGGTACGGGAAGCGGTCGCGCAGACCGCGCGAGACGGCGGGATCGTTGGCGTGGTGCAGCAGCGATTCGAGGTCGTCGGCGTGCCAGGGGCGCAGGGTGAAACCTTCGCCCTGCAGGCTTGGGGTCAGAGCCCTTTCCCCTTGGGAAAGGGATCCGACCCCGTCGGCCTGGCCGTCGGCGCGCCGGTCAGGCATGGCCGCCGACCGAGGGCGATTCGGCTTCCTGCTTCTCCAGTTCGCGCTTCACCGCTTCCGGCGAACGGGTGTACGGCGCCAGGCGCGCGTAGAACGCCGGCACCACGAACAGCGACAGGAACGTGGACAGGGTGACGCCGAAGATGATCACGATGCCGATGGTGCCGCGGCTGGCCGAACCCGGGCCGCCGGCCACCACCAGCGGGATGGCGCCGACCACGGTGGCGATCGAGGTCATCAGGATCGGGCGCAGGCGGACCACGGCCGATTCGATGATGGCCGCGCGCACGGTGCGCCCGTCATCGCGCAGCTGGTTGGCGAACTCGACGATCAGGATGCCGTTCTTGGCCGCCAGGCCGACCAGCATCACGATGCCGATCTGACTGAACAGGTTCACCGTGCCGCCGCTCACCCACAGGCCGACCAGCGCGCCGAGCACGCCCAGCGGCACGGTCAGCATGATGGTGAGCGGGTGGATGAAGCTTTCGAACTGCGCGGCCAGCACCAGGTAGACCACCAGCAGGGCCATGGCGAAGGTCAGCAGCACCGCGCCGCCCGCGCTCTGGAACTCGCGCGACTCGCCCTTCCAGTTGATCTGCGCGTACTGCGGCAGCTCTTCGCGGGTGACCTGCTGCGCCCAGGCGATGGCCTCGCCCAGCGGGTAGCCGGGGGCCAGGCCGGCACTGATGGTGATCGAGCGGAGGCGGTTGAAGCGGTTCAGGGTGCCGGCCTCGGCCACTTCGCTGAGGGTGACCAGGTTGGACAGCGGCACCAGTTCGCCGGAGTTGGCGCGCACGCGGATCGCGGCCAGGTCGGCGGGGCTGGCGCGGCCATCGCGGCCGGCCTGCACCAGCACGTCGTACTCCTCGCCGTTGTCGACGAAGGTGGTGACGCGGCGCGAGCCCATCATGGTTTCCAGCGCAGAGCCAATCGCAGTAACCGGCACGCCGAGGTCGGCCGCACGCTGGCGGTCGATGTTCACGCGCATCTGCGGGCGGGTTTCCTTGTAGTCCGAATCGGGGCCGACCAGGCCGGGATTGTCGGCCATGCGCAGCAGGATGCGGTCACGCCACTGCGCGATCTCGGCATATTCCGGGCCACCCAGCACGATCTGGAACGGCTGGCCGCCGCTGCGCACCAGGCCGCCACCGACCTGGGTCCGCACGCGCACGCCACGCAGGGTGTCCAGTTCCTTCTGCAGGTCGTTGGCCACGTCCACGGTGTTTTCAGTGCGCTGGCGCCACGGCTGCAGGAACACGCTGACGCGGCCGGTGTGCATTTCCTCGCTCGCGCCAAAACCGCCGGGCACGCGCGGGTTGGCGCGGGCGATGGTCTTGTCGGCACCCACGTGCGGGGCCAGCAGTGCTTCGACCTGCTGCACCTGCTGCACGGTGTAGTCGTAGCCGGCGCCTTCCGGGCCGTCGATCATGATCTGGAACGAACCGCGGTCTTCGGCCGGGGCCAGCTCGGACGGCAGGATCTTCAGCAGGCCCCAGCTGGCGGCCAGCGCCAGCGCCATCACCACCAGGTAGATCCACAGGCGGTCGACATGGTGGTCGAGCACGCGGCCGTAGCCGGACGCCAGGCGTTCCAGGTTGCGGTTGATGACGCCATACAGGCCGCGCGGCGCGTGCCCGGTGTGCGGCTTGAGCAGCTTGGAGGCCATCATCGGGGTCAGCGTCAGCGCGACGAACGCCGACAACGCCACCGCTGCGGCCAGCGCCACGGCCAGTTCGCGGAACAGGCGGCCGGTGTTGCCTTCCAGGAAACCGACCGGCAGGAACACGGCCACCAGCACGGCGGTGGTGGCGATGACCGCGAAGGCGACCTGGGTGGTGCCGCGCTTGGAAGCCACCAGCGGCGGCTCGCCGAGGTCGATACGGCGCTGCACGTTTTCCACGACCACGATCGCGTCGTCCACCACCAGGCCGATACACAGCACCAGCGCCAGCAGGGTCAGCAGGTTGATCGAGAAACCAAAGGCGTACAGCGCGATGAAGGCTGCGACCAGGCAGACCGGCACGGTCACTGCGGGAATCAGTGCCGCGCGGAAGCTGCCCAGGAACAGCCAGATGACCGCCAGCACCAGCAGCATCGCTTCGACCAGGGTCGCGTAGACGCGATCAACGGCCGCTTCGATGAAGGTGGTGTTGTCGAAGGTGACCACGATCTGCGTGCCTTCGGGCAGCGTCGCGGCGATCTTTTCTGCTTCAGCGCGCGCGGCGCGGGCCACGTCCAGCGAGTTGGCGGTCGAGGTCTTGACGATGCCCAGGCCGACGCCCGGTTCACCGTTGCTGCGGAAATACGCGCGGCGTTCGGCCGAGGCCAGTTCGATCTTGGCCACGTCGCCCATGCGCACCACGTAGCCATCGCTGCCCTTGCCGAGCGGGATGGTGGCGAAATCCTCGGGCTTCACGTAGTTGCGCTCGACGCGCAGGGTGAAGTCGCGGTCGGTCGATTCGATGCGGCCGGCCGGCAGTTCGACGTTCTCGTTGCGCAGCGCGGTTTCCACGTCACCGGTGGTCAGGCCGCGCGCGGCCAGCTGGTCGCGGTCCAGCCAGATGCGCATCGCATAGCGCTGGCGGCCACCGATGCGGACCTGGGCCACGCCGTCCAGGCTGGAGAAGCGGTCGACCACGTAGCGGTCGGCGTAGTCGCTCAGTTCCAGCGTGTCCATCGTGGTGGAGGACATGTTGAACCAGATGATCGGATCGGCATCGCTCTCGACCTTGGCGATTTCCGGCGGGCGTGCCTCTTCGGGCATACGGTCGGCCACGCGGCTGACCGCATCACGCACGTCGTTGGCGGCCGCTTCGATATCGCGGTTGGAGGTGAATTCGATGCTGACCTGCGAGCGGCCGTTGCTGCTGCGCGCATTGATCGTGTCGATGCCCTCGATGCCGGCCAGCGCATCTTCCAGCACCTGGGTGACGCGGCTTTCGATGACCGCCGCCGAAGCACCGGTGTAGTCCACCGACACCGAGACGATGGGCGGATCGATGGCCGGCAGCTCACGCAGGGTCAGGCGGGTGAAGGACATGATGCCCAGCACCACCAGCAGCAGGCTCATCACCACGGCGAACACCGGCCGCTGGATGGAAATGTCCGACAGTTTCATCCGCCGTTGCCCTCGGCCGGTGCCGCGGCCGGCGACGTGGCCGGTGCGGTGCCGCTGGCCGGCGCGGCGTCGGTGGCTGCGACCTTCAGGCCGGCGCGCAGCTTGCCGGTGCCGTCGACGACGATGCGCTCGCCGCCCTGCAGGCCCTGACGGATCTCGACCACGCCGGCACGACGCGCGCCGGTGGTCACATCAACGCGTTCGACGGTGTCGTCGGCCTTGATGCGGTAGATGAAGGTATCGCGGCCGACCTGCACCACGGCGATTTCCGGCACCACCAGCGCTGGGCGCTCGGGGCGGAACAGGCGCACGTCCAGCAGCATGCCCGGGCGCAGCGCGTGGTCGGCGTTGGCGAAGTCGGCGCGCACGGTCACCGCACGCGTGGCCGGATCGACGCGTGCATCGATGGTGGTCACTTCGCCTTCGAAGGTGCGGCCCGGCCAGGCGACGCTGGTCGCGCTGACCTTGTCGCCGTTGGAGAGCGCGGCCATTTCCACTTCCGGCACCTGGAAATCGACGTGCATGCGCTCGATGTCATCGAGGGTGGCGATGACCGTGGTCGGGGTCAGCAGCGTGCCCGGGCTGACCTGGCGGATGCCGAGCACGCCGGCGAACGGTGCACGCACGCGACGGTCACCGATGTCCGCCTGCATCTGCGCCACGCGCGCTTCGGCGGCGTCGCGGATCGACTTCTGGGTATCGAGGGTGGCGCTGGAGACCAGGCGCTGGGTGGCCAGCTCGCGCTGCCGCTTGTACAGCTGGTCGGCTTCGTGGAAGGTCGCCTGCGCCTGCACCAGCGCCGCCTCCTGGGCCTGCCCGCGCAGGGTCACGATGGGCGCACCGGCGGCGACCTGCTGGCCGCTTTCGAAGTGCACGCGGTCGACGATCTCGCTGACCTTGGCGGTGACGCTGATGGATTCACGGGCCTTGGCCGTGCCCAGCGCCTGCAGGGTGTCGTTCCACTGCGAGGGCTGCACGACCTGGGCGGTGACCGGCACGGCTTCGCCCTGCCGACGCGCGGCGGCCTCCTGTTTGCCTGCGCACCCGGCCAGGACGGCCAGGCTGAGGCCAAGGGCCAGGGTCGAAGCAATACGAGCCAACATGAAAGGTCCTGGTTGTTGCATGGCCGCCGAGTGTAGGCAAGCGCCTGCGAAAGCGATATGTGCCAAGCGTTTACCGGCGTGGAACCGGCGCTGCGGTGGCGCCGTGAACCCGTTCCATGCAAGGCTCGGGGGCGCAATGTCGGCGTATGTCGGGATGTATCCGGCCGCACTTTGTCGTGCGTTGTCATCGTACAGTCGAGGCTGCTTGGCAGAGGGCGCCAGGCGGGGGTCGGCCCTGGCGGGGTCCGGCCCTGTTTTTTTTGTCCTGGCAGGGCTTGCAGCCCTGCACCTGCTCAATACAACGGCAACATCAACTTCAACGGCAAAAGCCGGCTATCCGTGGGATGGCGGGGCGGGTCCGGCTGAGGGGGACGCCGTAAACCCATCCATGGGGGCTTGGTCGCGCCATCCATGGCGCTCACACCCCCTCAACCGGACCCACCCCGCCTTCGACAGTTTCCCGCTGCTGATGGTGGGTGCCGACCGTTGGTCGGCACGGGGTCGGATCC
>NZ_JACVTV010000114.1:0-14238 GCF_016624625.1 Stenotrophomonas sp. S41
GCCCCCATGGACGGGTTTACGGCGTGTCCTGCAAGCCCACACCGCCCCGCCAGACCCACAGCCCAACCGCCGCTTTTGAAGTTGACGTTGACGTTGACGTCCAGCGGGTCCCGGGCCGCAGGCCCGGGCAACAAACCTCACCGGTCGTCGCGCAGTTCGCCACCCGGCAGGAACACCCAGGTGCGGGTCACCTGCAGGATATCCACGCCATCATCCGTCTTCGGCAACGCCGGGAACGGCTGCGCCAGCTGGATCACCCGCAGCGCCGCCTCATCCAGCAACGGCGTGCCGCTGGTTTTCAGGATGCGGCTGCTTTCCACGCTGCCATCGCGGCGCACCCCCACGCTGATCACCACCTGGCCCGCCAGCCGGCGCTGACGCGCTTCGTCCGGGTAGTTCAGGTTGCCCACCTGCTCGGCGCGGTCCACCCACGCACGCAGGTAGTTGGCGTAGGCATATTCGCGCGTGCTGGCCGAAACGAACTTGCGGTTCGGACGCTTGGCGTACTGCGCCGAGCGCAGATGCACCTCGGCAGCCAGCCGGGCCATTTCCGCATCGCGCTGCTCGCGCGCGGTCTGCGCCGCGTCCGGGGTTGGTTCCAGCGGGGTGGGACGGGCCTGCGCCTGCGCCACGGTGTCCTCGCCATTGCGGCTGCTGACCACCCGCGCCTGCGGCGGCGGCACTGGTGCGGCCGACTGCTGTTGCTGCGGCACCGGGCTCAGCCCGGTCTGCGCCTGCGGCACGATGCCGGTCTGGTTGTCGCGCGGGCGCTGCGCGCGGTCATGCTCGCCGCCGCCTTCCTGGCTGGCCGCCGCCAGGAAATCGGCCTGCTTCGGCGTCAGCGCCGTGCGCGTCTGGCTGAAGATCACTTCCAGCGTCGGCACCAGCGGTGCCTCGCCCTTCACGGCAAAGCCCACGCCCAGGATCAGCAGGGCGTGGACGATGACCGACAGGGCAAGGGTGGCCCCCAGCCGCTGCGCTTCGCGCGGCGGCGGGGCGAGCACGGCGGACGCGGCGTCCATCAGCGCAGGCCGGCCTCGATCGCGTCGAACAGGGTGCCGGCGATGTTCAGGCCGTACTGCGCGTCCAGCTCGCGCACGCAGGTCGGGCTGGTCACGTTCACTTCGGTCAGGTAATCACCGATCACGTCCAAGCCGACGAAACGCATGCCGCGGCGCTTCATTTCCGGCCCGACCTGGGCGGCGATCCAGCGGTCACGCTCGCTCAGCGGACGGCCTTCGCCGCGGCCACCGGCGGCCAGGTTGCCGCGGAACTCGTCACCCTGCGGGATGCGCGCCAGGCAGTAGTCCACCGGTTCGCCGTCGACCAGCAGGATGCGCTTGTCGCCGGCGGTGATGTCGGGAATGAACTTCTGGGCCAGCGCCAGCTTGCGGCCGCCGTCGGTCAGGGTTTCCAGGATCACGTTCAGGTTCGGATCGCCCTGGCCGCTGCGGAAGATCGAGCGACCGCCCATGCCGTCCAGCGGCTTCAGCACGGCCTGGCCGTGTTCCAGGGCGAAGGCCTTCAGTGCCTTGGCGTCGCGGCTGACCAGGGTCGGAGGGCAGCACTGCGGGAACAGCAGGGCGGCCAGCTTCTCGTTGTAGTCGCGCAGGCCCTGCGGGTTGTTGACCACGCAGGCACCGGCGGCGGCGGCGACGTCCAGCACCTGGGTGTCATAGACGTATTCGGCATCGACCGGCGGGTCCTTGCGCATCAGCACGATCTGGCCCGGGCCGAACGCGGTGCGGCTGAATGCGCCAAGCTCGTACCAGCCGGAGGGGTCGTCGCGGACCTGCAGCGGGGCGGTCTGGGCCACCGCCACGCCGCCTTCCAGGGCCAGGCCGCCCGGCCGCACATAGTGCAGGGCATGGCCGCGGCGCTGGGCTTCCAGCAGCATGGCGAAGGTGGTGTCCTTGGCGATCTTGATGTGGGCGATGGGGTCCATCACCACGATGACGTTCAACGGCATGGGTGCACCTGTCAGGCAAGGCGTTGATGGTAGCGGCAACGCCCCCCGCGTGCCTGCCCGGGGTGCTGCAACGCTGCGTCCGTCCAGCCGTCTGCGCAGTCATTGCCAAACCTGTCACGTTCAGCAAGCCGGCATCCCAAGCGCCGTGGGCGGCGCTTGAAGCGGGCGCGGAAAGTGCGATATAGATACGCCTTCGTAGCGGCCCCCAGCACAGAAGGGTCGCGCGCTTGGGGAAAGGCAATGACTGAAAACACGACTGCGGGCGGGGAGCTCGCAGGACTCCGGGTGATGGTCATCGATGACTCGAAGACCATCCGCCGGACTGCGGAAACGCTGCTGAAGCGCGAAGGCTGCGAAGTGGTGACCGCGACCGATGGCTTCGAGGCCTTGGCCAAGATCGCCGACCAGCAGCCACAGATCATCTTCGTGGACATCATGATGCCCCGTCTCGACGGGTATCAGACCTGCGCGCTGATCAAGGGCAACCAGCTGTTCAAGGCAACGCCGGTCATCATGCTGTCCTCCAAGGACGGCCTGTTCGACAAGGCCCGCGGACGCATCGTCGGCTCGGAACAGTACCTGACCAAGCCTTTCACGCGGGAAGAACTGCTGGGTGCCATCCGCACATACGTCAACGCCTGACCAGGGGGAAAGGCACAATGGCTCGTATCGTCCTGATCGAGGATTCACCGACCGACCGCGCGGTGTTCACCCAGTGGCTGCGCCGTGCCGGCCACGAGGTGCTGGAAGCGGACAACGCCGAGGATGGCCTGCAGCTGGTGCGTGACCAGGTTCCGCAGCTGGTGCTGATGGACGTGGTCCTGCCCGGCATGAGCGGTTTCCAGGCCACCCGTGCGATGGCCCGCGACGCGGCGATCAAGCACATCCCGGTCATCATCGTCAGCACCAAGGCGATGGAGACCGACAAGGCATGGGGCCTGCGCCAGGGCGCGGCCGATTACATCGTCAAGCCGCCGCGCGAGGAAGACCTGATCGCGCGGATCAACGAACTGGTGGCCTGATGCGTTCGCCCTTCGACATTCTTGAAGCCTACGAACGGCGCAGCCTGTCCCATGCGGTGCAGCTGCCCGGGCGGCAGTTCGCCGAGGACCTCTGGCGTGGCGTCGGCTTCCGCGTGGGCCAGCGCCGGCTGGTGTCCGATTTCCGCGAAGTGGTGGAAATCGTGCCGATGCCGCCGGTGACCCCGGTGCCCTGCGCGCAGCCCTGGCTGCTGGGCGTGGGCAACCTGCGCGGCAACCTGTTCCCGGTGGTCGACCTGAAGTACTTCCTGGAAGGCGCGCGCACCGTGCAGCAGGAAGGCCAGCGCGTGCTGATCATGCGCCAGGCCGGCGGCGACGTCGCCCTGACCATCGACGAGCTGTTCGGCCAGCGCAGTTTCGAACTGGGCCAGCAGGTCCAGGCCGGCACCCTGGCCGAAGGCCGCTACGGTCATTTCGTCGATCGCGCCTTCCATGCCGACGGCCATGACTGGGGCGTGTTCTCGCTCTCGTTGCTGTCGCGCACCCCTGAATTCCGGCAAGCCGCGGCCTGAGGCCGGGCAACGCCCCCTGCATTGAAGATCGAGGTTGAACGATGAGTACTGCTTCGGACGCCCCCAAGACCGGCAAGCTGCGGCTGGGCGGCAGCAACCTCTGGCTGGCCCTGCTGGCCCTGTCGATGATCCTGTTCGGTGTGAACACCGGCGTCTCCACCTGGCAGGGCAGCCGCCTGGCCGATGCCGGTTCCAAGGCCGCCGACCTGCAGGTGCTCTCGCAGCAGCTGGCCAACCAGGGCCGTGATGCCGTGGGCGGCAACGCACAGGCGTTCACCGCTTTCAAGGCCACCCGCAACGCCATCGAGCAGAACGTGTCCACGCTGCAGGGCCGCTACGGCAACGAGCCGGGCGTGTCCAAGGCGATCACCACGCTGTCCGACACCTGGGCCCCGCTGGGCAAGCAGGCCGGCCAGCTGGTCGCCAGCGAGCCGGCGGTGCTGGCGCTGGCCGGCAACGCCAACAACTTCACCGGCGCGGTGCCGGGCCTGCAGGCCCAGTTGAACGAGCTGGTGCGCGCGATGTCCGCTTCCGGTGCACCCGCATCGCAGGTGTACAGCGCCCTGCAGCAGGTCGTGGTGGCCGGTTCGATGGCCCGCCGCGTGACCGAAATGCGCGCCGGTGGCGCCGCCGCGGCTGCCTCGGGCGACGCCCTGGCCCGCGACATCACCGTGTTCTCGCAGGTGCTCGATGGCCTGCGCAACGGCAACGAAGACCTCGGCATCACCGCTGTGCGCGGTGCCGGTGCGGTCGCTGCGCTGGAACAGTCGCAGCAGAAGTGGGAGGCGATGAAGCAGGACGCCGATGCGATCCTGGCCAGCTCGCGCCAGCTGTTCGCCGCGCAGTCCGCCGCCAACGCGCTGGGCCAGGGCTCCTCGCGCATGCTGGACGACAGCCGCAAGCTGTTCGAGGCGTTCTCCTCGTTCGGCTCGGTGTCCGATACCCGCCTGTTCCCGAACTTCTGGATCGGCGTCATCTCCGGTGCGCTGTCGCTGATCGCGATCATCGGCTTCGTTTCCACCAGCGTGCGCAGCCGTTCGCGCGAACAGGAACTGCGCTACCAGACCCAGGTGGAGTTCAACAGCCGCAACCAGCAGGCGATCATGCGGCTGCTGGACGAAATCTCCTCGCTCGGTGAGGGTGACCTGACCGTCAAGGCCTCGGTGACCGAGGACATGACCGGCGCCATCGCAGACGCCATCAACTACGCCGTGGACGAACTGCGCCACCTGGTGACCACCATCAACGACACCTCGGCCAAGGTCGCCGTGTCCACCCAGGAAACCCAGGCTACCGCCATGCAGCTGGCAGAGGCGGCGGGCCACCAGGCCAACCAGATCACCTCGGCCTCGGACCGCATCGGCGAAATCGCAGCGAGCATCGAGCAGGTGTCGCGCAACTCGGCCGAGTCCGCCGACGTGGCACAGCGCTCGGTGGTCATCGCCGCCGAGGGTGCCGGCGTGGTCCGCGAGACCATCCAGGGCATGGACCAGATCCGCGACCAGATCCAGGAAACCTCCAAGCGCATCAAGCGCCTGGGTGAGTCCTCGCAGGAAATCGGCTCGATCGTGGAACTGATCAACGACATTTCCGAGCAGACCAACATCCTGGCGTTGAACGCGGCCGTGCAGGCAGCGTCGGCCGGTGAAGCCGGTCGCGGTTTCGCGGTCGTGGCCGACGAAGTGCAGCGCCTGGCAGAACGTACCTCGGGTGCGACCCGACGCATCGAAAACCTGGTCCAGGCCATTCAGGCCGATACCAACGAAGCGGTGACCTCGATGGAGCAGACCACTGCTGAAGTGGTCTCCGGTGCGCGCCTGGCCGAGGACGCCGGTACCGCACTGACCGAGATCGAGCGCGTGTCCAACGCCCTCAACACCCTCATCAAGAACATCTCCATCGCCGCCCAGCAGCAGTCCGCTGCGGCCTCGGACATCACCCGCACGATGGGCGTGATCCGCCAGATCACCGGCCAGACCTCGCAGGGTGCCGGACAGACCGCCGAGTCGATCGGCCACCTGGCGCAGTTGGCGGCCGACCTGCGTCGTTCGGTCGCCGACTTCAAGCTGCCGGCGTGACGCGGGCAGGGCGGCGAGCAAGGAATCATTCGATGAAGCATTTCCATTTCCCACGCCAGAACACGCGCGGCCTCCGCGCGGCGGCGACCGGAGCGCGTCCATGAGCAGCCTGCGCGATGCGATGAGCCATGCAGCGCTGGGCTGGGTCAAGCCGGAGCTGGACGAGACCCTGCGCCAGGTGCGGCACGAGGTCGAGTACTTCGTCGAGGACCCGGCCGACGGCAGCCGCATGCGCATCTGCGCCGGCTACCTGCACCAGGTGCAGGGCACCCTGCGCATGGTCGAGCTGTATGCCCCGGCGATGGTGGCCGAGGAACTGGAACAGCTGGCCGTGGCCGTCGGCGAAGGCCGCGTGGCCGACCGCGATGAAGCCTGCGCCACGCTGATGCGTGGCAGCGTGCTGCTGCCCGATTACCTGGAACGCCTGCAGAACGGCCACCGCGATATTCCGATCGTGCTGATGCCGCTGCTGAACGAGATCCGCGCCGCGCGTGGCGAAGAAGGCGTCAATGACAGCGTGCTGTTCGCCTTCGCGCCGGACAGCGTCAGCGCCACCGAGGCCGAGCTGGACCACGCCCGTGGCAGCCTGAGCGGCCGCAACCGCGAGCTGCTCGATACCGTCGGCAGCGCGGTCAAGGAAGAACTGCTGCAGGTCAAGGATGCCCTGGACCTGCACCTGCGCACCGGCGCTGCGCCGCAGCAGCTGCAGGAACAGGTGACCAAGCTGGGCGCGGTCGGCGACACGCTGGGCATGATGGGCCTGGGCGCTGCCCGCGGCGTGGTCGCGCAGCAGCGCGATGCGCTGCTGGCCGTGGTCGAAGGCCGCCAGCAGATCGACGAAGACATGCTGCTGGATATCGCCGGTGCGCTGCTCTATGTCGATGCGTCGCTGGACGACCAGGTCGCCCACCTGGGCGCCGGTGGCAGTGGCGAGGACGACCCGAGCGCGGTGGAGAACCGGCGCACGGTGGAAGTGCTGGCCCACGAGGCGATCGCCAATTTCGCCGCCGCCCGCGAGCACTTCGTCGCCTTCATCGAAACCAGCTGGAACCATGCCGAACTGCAGGACGTGCCGCGCCTGCTGGGCGACGTGTCCGGTGCGCTGCGCATGCTCGACCTGGGCACCGCCGCCGATTACCTGCGCGGCGTGCAGCAGTACATCGAAGCCGAACTGATCGGCCGCCAGCGCGTGCCCAGTGGCCGGCAGCTGGACACGCTGGCCGATGCCATGGCCAGTCTGGAGTACTACCTGGAAGCGCTGCGTGACCGCCGCCCGGGTCGCGAGGACATCCTCGACATTACCCGCAGCAGCCTGGAAACCCTGCGCTACTGGCCGCTGCCCGAGCGCAGCAGCACGGTTGCCGAGACCGAGACCGAGGCCGACGCGGATCCGCTGCAGCCGATCGAGCGCGAGAGCGTGCCGCTGGCCGCCGCTGCGCTGCAGCTGGAGCCGGTGGAGATCGCCGTGCAGCCTGCCGCGCCGGCGCCGGGCGAGATCCCGCCGCCGCTGCCGGACTTCACCTTCGATCCGCTGCCGGCTGCGCCGGTGGCCGACAACAGCCTGATGTTCGGCGCGCTGGGCGGGCAGGACATCGCCGCATCCGCACCCGAGCAGGCCGAACCTGCGCCGCTGCTGTTCGCCGCGTCGACCGCGCCGGTGCCGAGCGTGCCGCAGTGGGAGCTGGGCAGCCATGACGCCGCGCCCGTCGCCGATGAGCGCGCACCGACCTTCAACAGTTTCGATCCGGTCAGCTTCGAGCACGAGGGCGCGGCCCAGCACGTGGCCCCGCAGTGGTCGTTGTCCGACGTCGCAGAGGCGCAGGCTGATGATGGCGACGCGCTGGTGCTGGAAGACAGCGTCGAGGACTTCGGCGTTGCCGCGCTGGACGACGCCGCAGGCGCTTCGCTGGAGCTGGCGGCCGTGCCCGTGTTCGACCCGGTAGCTGCCGAGCATGACGGCCCGGCCGTGCTGGCCGACGAGGTGGTGTTCCACTTCGACAACAGCGCACTGGACAACGCCGACGACGTGCTGTCGCTGCAGGCGATGGAGACGCTGTCGCTGGACGAGGAAGACGACGCGCAGCTGCCGGTGCTGGAGATCGTCGACGCGGTTGAAGCCGCGCCGGTCGAAGTGCTGGAGCTGGAGTCCACCGCGACGATCGAGCCCGTCGAGCAGATCGACATGACCGATGTGGTTGCCGAAGCGGCGCCGGTTGAAATGATCGAGGCCCTGGCCGCCGCCGAGACCGGCGCGGACGAGGTCCTGGCCACTACCGCCGCGCCTGCCACGACCGTGTCCCTGGTCGACGTCGATACCATCGCGCCGATCGATTTCAGCGAGGCCGATGCGCAGTTCTTCGCCGAACTGAGCGCGGCTGCTGCCGAGTTCAATCCGCAGGCCGTGCCGGCCACCCCGGCACCGGAAGTCGCTGCCGTGGCTGCCGAAGCCACCGGCTTCGAGGCGGGCTTCGATGACGATGCCGAGAACATCGACCAGGATATCCGTGAGGTGTTCCTGGAAGAGTTCGATGACGAGATGGGCAATCTCGGCACGCTGCTGCCGGCCTGGCGCATGCAGCCGGACAACATGGATCGGCTGCGTCCGATCCGCCGCATCTTCCACACCCTCAAGGGCAGTGGCCGCCTGGTCGGCGCCCGCACCTTGGGCGAGTTCGCCTGGAAGATCGAGGGCATGCTCAACCGCGTGCTCGATGGCAGCCGTGCGGCCACCCCGGCCGTGCTGGCGATGGTCGACCATGCCGACACCGCGCTGCCGCAGCTGAATGCCGCGCTGCGCGATGGCCAGCGCGTCACCGTGGACCTGCAGGCGATGCAGGCCATCGCTGACCGCGTGGCCGCCGGTGAGGAAACCTTCTACGTGCCGCTGCCGGTGGCTGCCGCGCCGCAGCCGGTGGCGCCGACCGAAGCCGTGGCCGACGTGCCGGTGCTGGACGACGCCGCTGCCGTGGAAGCGGCGCTTGCCGCCGACACCGTGGCCGAGCTGGTCGGTACGCCAGCCAACATCGACAGCGTGCTGCGCGAGATCCTGGAAGCCGAGGTGGAAGTCCACCTGGCGACCCTGCAGCAGTGGCTGCAGTCGGCGCAGCAGGCCGAGCAGCCGGTGAACGATGCGCTGCTGCGCGCCGTGCACACCATGAACGGCGCCTTCGCGATGACCGAAGTGCCGGAGATCACCGCCGTTACCGGTGCCGCCGAGTCCTACATCAAGCGTGCGCTGGCCGCTGAAGTGGTGCCGGGTGCCGAGGCGCTGGGTGCGCTGGATGCCACCGCGCAGGCGATCGGCGCCACCATGGACGCGCTGCAGGCCGAACAGCCGCGCATCGCGCCGCAGGCCGAGCTGGCGCAGCGCCTGCAGGCGCTGGCCGGTGAACTGCCGGAAGCGCGCTGGCCGATGGTCGGTCTGGAAATGGACGACGAAGATTTCGACGAGGTTGGAGTCGAAGCCGAAGCCGAAGCCGAAGCCGAGACGGAGGTCGTGGCCGACGTTGAAGCGCCTGCCGACGCCGCCGTGCCGGTGGTCGAAGCCGAAGCCGCGCCCGATACCGGTCTGGAGACTGCCGAACTGACCGGTGGCGAAGATCTGTCGCGCTACTTCGATGCCGGCTGGCCGACGATGCCGGAGGCCGCTGCCACGCTGCCGACGGCGGTCGAAGCGGACGTTGCCATCGAAGCCATCGAAGCCGATGACGTTGCTGAAACTGCTGACACCGCGCAGGACGCGGCTGATGCCGCGCCGGTCGCGATCGATGTGGACGCCGCCGGCCTGACCGCCGTCGACGATCTGTCGCCTTACCTGGACGCCAGTGCGCTGCCGGTGGATGACCGTGATCTGGAAGACGCCGGGGTTGCGGCGGAAGATGACGCAATTGCCCTGAGCCCGCTGCCGCAGGCGCCGGTCGTTGAGGCGGTTGACGAAGACATCGAGGCATTGGCGCTCGACAGCGACGCAACCAGCCTTCAGGATGAAATGGCTGTGCCGGGCTTCGCAGAACCGGTCACGCTGGAGGCCGCGCTCGAAGCCGGCCTGCACGTGATCGAGGACGAACAGGCGCAGGACGAGGACGGCCAGTGGCGGGTTCTCGGCCTGCAGGCCAGCGAACTCGCGCCGGGCGAGGCGGAAGCCTTTGCCGAGGATGCGGACGTCGGCGGGGAGGCGGCGGTCGGTGAAGGAGAGAGCGCCGACCTGCCGTCCCCGGCGACGGTGAATGACGACGCGCCGACCGATGAGGTGGCCGAGATGGCCGCACCGGTGCGTCTGTTCGAGATGGAAGAGGCGCCGGGCCACAGCCAGGACGCCGCCGAAGTCGCGGTCGTCGCAGCCGGGGCTGTTGAACCGGACGCCATCGAAGCCGAGCCCGTCGAAGCCGACGTCGACGCCGACGCCGATCAGCTCGACTTCAGTGTCTACGACCGCGAGCTGGTCGACATCTTCGTCGAGGAAGGCAAGGACCTGCTCGACCATTGCGATGGCCTGATCAGCGAACTGCGCGATGCACCGCAGGACCGCGAAGTGGTGGCCGGCCTGCAGCGTGACCTGCACACGCTCAAGGGCGGTGCACGCATGGCCGGCATCAACGCCATCGGCGATCTCGGCCACAGCATCGAATCGCTGCTGGAAGCCGTGGCCGCTGGCCGCACCGAAATCGAACGCCCTGACGTGCAGCTGCTGGAGCGTGGTTTCGATCGCCTGCACCAGCTGCTGACCCGCACCGGTGACCACCGCGTGGTCGAGCCGCCGCAGGATCTGGTGGACGCCTTTGAAGCGCGCACCCGCAGCGATGCTGCCGCGGCTGCCAAGGCTGCTGCAGCCAGCACCGACCTGGCTGACGAGGCACCGGTGGCGACCGCGCCGCTGGCCCTGGCCGACGCGCCGCTGTCGGCACCGCTGCCGGTGGAAGGCGCGCCGGAGGAAGATCCGCTGGCGCGTCCGCAGCAGGAACAGGTGCGCGTGCGCGCCGACCTGCTCGACCGCCTGGTCAACCACGCCGGTGAAGTGGCGATCTACCGCTCGCGCCTGGAGCAGCAGCTGGGTGCCTTCCGTGGCGCCATGGGCGAACTGGAGCGCACCAATGCGCGACTGCGCGACCAGCTGCGCCGACTCGACCTGGAAACCGAGGCGCAGATCGTCGCCCGCTACCAGCGCGAGCAGGACCAGGCCGACCAGAAGTTCGATCCGCTGGAACTGGACCGTTTCTCCACCCTGCAGCAGCTCAGCCGTGCGCTGAACGAATCGGCAGCCGACCTTGGCGGCCTGCAGGGCGTGCTGGACGATCTGTCGCGCCAGTACGATTCGCTGCTGCAGCAGCAGTCGCGCGTCAGCTCGGAACTGCAGGACGGCCTGATGCGTGCGCGCATGGTGCCGTTCGACGGCCTGGTGCCGCGCCTGCGCCGTGTCGTCCGCCAGGCCGGCATGGACACCAGCAAGCAGGTGCACCTGACCCTGGAAGGTACCCACGGCGAACTGGACCGCAACGTCCTGGACCGCATGGTCGCGCCGCTGGAGCACATGCTGCGCAACTCGGTGGCCCATGGCCTGGAAGCACCGGAACAGCGTCGCGCCGCCGGCAAGCCGGAAGAAGGCGAGATCGCCATCCGCCTGCACCGCGAAGGCTCGGAAATCGTGCTGGAAGTGGCCGATGACGGTGCCGGCCTGGACCGCGAGGCGATCCGTCGCCGCGCCATCGACCGTGGCGTGCTGGCCGCCGATGCGTCGCCGAACGAGCAGGAGCTGGACAGCCTGATCTTCGCCGCCGGCTTCTCCACCGCCGACCAGGTCAGCCAGCTGGCCGGCCGCGGCGTGGGCATGGACGTGGTGCGCAACGAAGTGCGCCAGCTCGGTGGCTCGGTCGACATCCAGTCGGTGCGTGGCCAGGGCGTGCGCTTCACCCTGCGCCTGCCGCAGACCCTGGCCGTCACCCAGGCCGTGTTCGTGCAGATCGGCGAAACCACCTTCGCGGTGCCGGTGGCGTCGGTCAGTGGTATCGGCCGCCTGTCGCGCGAGCGTTTCGAAGCCGCCGACAGCAGCTACCGCTACAGCGGCGAAGACTATCCGCTGTACGACCTGGGCAGCCTGGTCGGCCAGGCCCCGGCGCGTGCCGACGGCCAGGACCAGGTGCCGCTGCTGCTGGTCCGCGCCGGTGACCTGCGTGCCGCCGTGGCGATCGACCAGGTGCTGGGCAACCGCGAAATCGTGGTGAAGCCGGTCGGCCTGCAGATCGCTTCGGTGCCGGGCATCTACGGCGCCACCATCACCGGCGATGGCCGCGTGGTGGTCATTCTCGACGTGGCCCCGCTGGTGCGCCGTTACCTGGCCAACCCGATCGCGCCGGTGCAGGACAACGCGCCGCGCCTGGAGCGCCAGGTTCCGCTGGTGATGGTGGTCGACGATTCGCTGACCATGCGCAAGGTGACCGGCCGCATCCTGGAACGCCACAACTTCGAGGTCAGCGTCGCCCGCGACGGTGTCGAGGCCTTGGAGCAGCTGGAAGAGCGCGTGCCCGACCTGATGCTGCTGGACATCGAAATGCCGCGCATGGACGGTTACGAGCTGGCCACCGCGATGCGTGCCGACCCGCGCTACAAGGACGTGCCGATCGTGATGATCACCTCGCGCAGCGGTGACAAGCATCGCCAGCGCGCCTTCGAGATCGGCGTGCAGCGCTACCTGGGCAAGCCGTACCAGGAGCTGGACCTGATGCGTAACGTGTATGACCTGCTGGGGATCGCCCGTGTCCGTGAGTGACGTCAATCCGGTTCCGGCCGTTGCCCTGCTGGCCCGTCCGGGCGCTGCCCGTGAGCGCCTGCGCGAGGCGCTGGCGCATGCCGATGTGCAGATCGTGCTGGAAGATGATCCGACCACGCTGGAGCCGCAGGCGCTGGCCGATGCGCATCCGCAGTTCGTGGTGATCGCCCTGGAAGCGGCCATCGAGGACGCGCTGGAGCGGCTGGAGCCGGCGTTGTCGGCGCCGGGCCTGACCCTGGTGTTCGACGAGGCCGAACTGGCCGCGCGCCGCGACGGCTGGGAAGCGCAGCGCTGGGGCCGCCATCTGTCGGCCAAGCTGCACGGCCACCAGCAGGTGCTGCCGCCGGGCGCCGAAGACGAACCCAGCCTGCAGCTGGAACCGGGCCGGCCTTCGCCGCCGCCGGTACCGCCGAAGGATGAAGTCCTGCACGCGCACATGGAGCAGGCCCAGGACTGGGCCGGCGACGTGCCGGCCGACAGCCTGTACACCACACCTGCACCGCCGGCGACGTTTGCTGAACCGATGTCGCTGGAACAGCACCTGGCCGCGTTGCAGGCGCAGACGCCGGAGCCCGCTGCCGATGCAGTGGAGGCGCCGGCGGACGATGCGCCCGTGCCGCCGCCGGTGTCCTTCGATCACACCGCCTGGTCGCTGGTCGACGAGGCCGCCGACACACCGGCCGCCGCCGCGCCCACGCGCGACGAGCCGGTGGCCGCACCGTCGTTCGACACCGGCCGCCTGAGCCTGGTCGACCTGGATGCCGGCCTGCCTGCCGGTGCACGCGCCGGGGCGCTGCTGGTGCTGGCCGGCATCGGTGGACCCGATGCGCTGCGCCGCCTGCTGGGCGCGCTGCCGACCGGGCTGGCCGTGCCGGTGCTGGTGCACATGCGCCTGGACGGGGGCCGCTACGGCAACCTCGTCAAGCAGATGGCACGGGTATCGCCGCTGCCGGTGCAGTTGGCCGAGGCCGGCCGCCGCGCGACGGCGGGCGAGGTCCACATCCTGTCCGACGACATCGGCGTGCGTGCCGCGGCCGATGGCCTGCATTTCCAGACCGACCCGCTGGGTATCTCGATTGCCGCGCTGCCGGCCGAACACAGCGCCCTGGTCCTGCTCAGCGGTGCCGACCTGGCCCATGTCGGCCCGGCCCTGGACCTGGCCGAGGCCGGTGCCTGGGTGGCAGGGCAGGTGGGTGAAGGCTGCTATGACCCCGCCGCGGCAACCGCCGTGGTCGCTGCCGGCATGGTGGCCGGTGAACCGCAGGAACTGGCGCAGGCCATCGCGGCGCGCTGGGCCGTGGACGAGGACAACGGAGAGACGCCATGAGCTACGCAAACAACGATGAGATCCGTGGCGTCCTGATCCAGTCCGGTGGCGAGCGCGTGCTGCTGCCCAATGCGACGGTGGCCGAAATGATGTCGCGCGTGGCAGTGGAACCGGTGGCCGATGCGCCGCGCTGGCTGGTTGGGCAGATCGCCTGGCACGGCTGGCAGGTGCCGCTGCTGTCCTTCGCCCGCCTGTCCGGCCTGGGCGAAGAAATGGTGGGCGGGCACAACAAGGTGGTGGTGCTGAAGGCCCTCAGCGGCAACGCGCAGCGCCCGTACTACGCGCTGCTGACGCAGAACTTCCCGCAGCTGATCTCGGTGCCGCGCGACGGCCTGCTGGCCGATGCTTCGGAAGAAACCCTGCCGGAAATCGTGCACATGCGCGTGCTGCTGGGTGAAAAGAGCGCGCTGCTGCCGAACCTGGACGCGCTGGAATCGGCGCTGGATTCGCTGGCCGCCTGACCACCGGATGGTAGTGCCGGGGGGGGGCGGGGGGGCGCGCGCGGGGGGGGGGGGGGGGGGGGGGGGGGGGGGGGGGGGGGGGGGGGGG